>DHHS01000056.1:0-14814 GCA_002403415.1 Sphingomonas sp. UBA4766
GGGGTTTTCAGAGAGCGCCCCCCCGCCGGCGGGAGCCATGCCGGGCCCGCCGAGAGCAGCGGCGCGATCCACCGCCAGCGATCGGGCTCGTCCTGAATCTGCGCCCAGAAATCGAAATAATAGCCCGTGGCCGCCGCCATGACGACCAGCACCGGCAGCCGCGGCTGCAGCACTGCAAACGGCGCAAGCCACAGCACATACCAGGGATAGCCCGTTGGGCTGAGCAAGATCAGCAGCAACACAGCGGTCGCTGCGGTCCGGATGCGGTCGGTAGGGGCGGTCGCATCGCGCCGCCAGCACTGCACCACCCAGCCGATGATGATGGCCGCCACCACCAGCCGCACAATCGCGGCGGGATCGCTGGTGAACGGGCTAATGAGCGCGACCAGCGCCGGAAAGGCGAGCGCATTGCGCTCCCAATCGGCGGCATAGCGGCTCAACCCGGCGTCCGCCGACAATGCGGCAAGCTGTGGTGCGATCAGCACCATTGCCCCCATTGCCGCTGCGACTCCCAGCACCACAGCGCCCCGGGTGCGGCGGAGCAGCGCGGGCAGGATCACCAGCGGCCATAGCTTGACTGCGGCGGCCCCCGCCACCGCCAGCGCGATCAACCGCGTGCGCTGCGCCAGCACAGCCCATAGCGTACCCGCCAGAAACGGTAGCAGCAGCGCGTCCATATGCGCGCTGTTGGTCAATTCCTTGAGCGCGAGCGGGTGCCACCAGTAAACGGCCGACCAGATCATCGGCAATCCGCCTGCGCGCAGGGCACCGATCAGCAGCGCGACGGTGAGCAGCTCCGCCCCCAGCACCACTATCCGCCACCCGGTCAATCGCCAGGGTGTCAGCGTGTGCCCCGCAGCAAAACCCAGTTGCGCCAGCGGGGGATAGATCGTTGCGACATGCGGATTATTGACGCGCAGCAATGTGCTCCGCCCGGCCTTGGCGAGTGCCTGATAGCCCGGCGGCGGCGGAGTGGGCTTGACGCCGGTCGCCACCAGCAACCCCTCGATCGCGGGGGCGGTGACGAACCGGGCGGGCGGATAGCGATAGGGGTTTTGGCCTGCCGCCGTCACCGCGCCATCCCATTGGTAGCGGTAGAAATCATCCTCCAAGATCGGCGTAGTTGGCAGCACCAGCGCACGCGCGATCAGGCCAACGCCAAGGATGGTCGCGACCGTCCACCGCGTGGGCTGCGCGTCGTGGTTCGCTCGGCTCACGTGCCACGCCCACAGCGTGAAGGTCACCGTAGCGATCGACATTCCGGCCCAGAGCATCAGGATCGGGCGATCGCCGAGTTTGATGTCCCATACGAACTGCGGCGCGATCAGCGCCAGAAACGCGGCTGTACCAAGCGGAATCGCCGCGCCCGCGACCATCCGGCCGTTCGGGCGCGACATCATCCTAGCAACCACGCGCGGATCAGGAGCCGGCGGCGCGGCCTTCCCCGCCGCCAAAGGTGCCAGCGGCCGGCCCGCGATCAGCAAAGCTGCGTTCGATGAAGTAATTGAAGCTCACCCGCTCATCCGACGCAAGCTTGGTCGCGGTCGCGAGCTTTTGGCCCAGCTTGGCCGAGGCGAGACCCCGGATATGGCCGATCAGCGCGGCGTCATCTTCGCCGAGATAATGGCGATGGTTGATTAGGAAGCGCGGCACCTGCACCGTATCGGCCTTGGTGCGAACGGTGCCCGAGCGGTTGATGAAGCTACGTGCGGCGTCATTCAGTGCTGTCACCACGGTGTTGCCGCGATAGGCAATGCTGGGGAAGGACGGCGCTTCGCGCACGGGCAGGACCAGGCCGTAAATGACATTGGGATTGGCCGCTGCGCGTTTGGAGAGGATCTCGTCAATATCGCCAATCGACAGTGGCACGCCCGAGACGGTCACAGCTTTGGTCGTGAAAAACGGGCTGCCCGGCTGGATCAGCTTGTCAACGCCGCGGCCCGGATAGGCTTGCGCCGATGCGCGCAACACCAAGATAGCGCGCAGATTGAGCCAATAGGCAAGTTGTTCGTTGGCGTTTAGCTCGGTTGGATCGACACTGGAGAAGCCCGAGACCAATTCGCCAAGCGCGCGTTCACCATCGCCCTTGAGCGCTTCGAAACGGATTTCCGACTTATCGCCATCGGCCACGACGAGCGACCCCAGTGCCTGGTCGATCACGCGGTAATCGATCACTTGACGGCTGGCCATATTGGCCATGTCGAACCGGGCAAGCGCCGATTGGTCGACCGCGCTTTGCGCAAAACCGGCTGGGGCGAGCGCTGCAAATGCGAACATTGAAATGCCGCCGATCAGGGCAAGTTGGCGGCGCAGTGTCGGGCGTGTGCTCATCAGAACGTCTCCATGATATCTGTCGATAGAGTTGCCCAACACTTCGTCTCCATAGCGCAAAAGGTTACGCAAAGCGATCAACCTTTCGCCAAGTCCCGCAAAAAGGCACGGATTCGTTCGGCATTGACACCGATATCGCTTTCGCCGACCCGGCTGATCGAGCGCATGTCGACAATCACCCCGCCCGCCGGCGACACATCGGGCCGCACGCGGATGACGACATCATCCTTGAAGCGGAAGAAGGTGGAGGTATCGGTCGCCTCGATCGTGCCGCTGGCCGCATCGACCTTGGCAATCGTCCAGCCGCGGCTCTGCACCAGCGCGGTGGCGCGAGCCATCGCCTTCGCCGTATCAAGCGGCAGGTGGAGCGTTGCGAGGTCGCCATAGGCCTTGGCGTGGATGGCTTGCCAGCGTGCTTGCGGGGTCAGCCCGGCATAGGCGGGATCGCCCCCGCCCGGCACTTTCGCCAGATTGTCGGCCCGCACGGCAAGCGTCGAGAATTGCGGCACATCGGTCAGATTGGTGGTGATGTCATGGATTGGCGGCACGCGCATCGCCGCCATGAACTGCGCAGTGAAATAGGACCCAAAGAGCAGGGCGGTGCCAAGCGCTGCCAGGCCCATGCGGCTTTTCGCCAGTCCACCCCGGCGCCCCAGCACCAGCGCGGCAATCGCGACGAGCCCCCCGACCACACTCACCAGAAAGCCGATGACAAGCATCAAGAGCCCGATACGAAAGCTGAAACTGCCCGCGCCACTGCCCAGCGCCCCGCCGAGCGCCAGGCCAACCCCGCCCAGGCTAAGGACCAGGGCGAGGCGTGCCAGTCCGCCGCCTGCGTTTGGTTGCGGCTGTGTGGGTGCGGCATCGGCGTTCGTCATCATTTCCCCCTGTTCCAAAAACTATCTGACCGGCTGGATCAGCAATCGGTCAAGCCGCTGATCGCGCGCGGTATCAAAAGTCCCCAGCCCAATTGTCATGTCCGCGTGCCCCGCGTCTGGCTGAGCGCGATAGGTGCCGAACACTCGGTCCCACCATGGCAGGTTAAAGCCGAAATTGCTGTTCGTCTCGCGCGCAACCACCGAATGATGGACGCGGTGCATGTCGGGCGTCACCAGCACCCACCGCAGCACGCGGTCGAGCGCGGGCGGCAGTGCGGTGTTGCTGTGGTTGAACATGGCGGTTGCATTCAGCACGACTTCGAAAACCAGCACCGCCAGCGGCGATGCGCCGATCACGGCGACTGCCGCCAGTTTGATGAGCGCCGACAACCAAATTTCCACCGGGTGGAAGCGCAGCGCGGTCGTCACGTCAAAATCAGGGTCGCTATGGTGCAGCCGGTGAAATCGCCACAGCCAGGGCACGGCGTGAAACAGCCGGTGCTGCGCGTAAATCGCTAGATCGAGCAGCAACACGGCCAGCGCCAGTTCGACCCAGCCGGGCAGCGCCGCTTGGTTGAACAGGCCCCAGCCACTCGCCTGCGCGATCACCGCCATGCCGACCGCTGCCACAGGCAGCGCAAACGGTGTCAGCACCGATGACAGCACTGTCATCGCGATATTGCTGGGCCAGCGGAGCTGGCGGGCCAGTCGCAAGCGTCGGCGCGGCCGTGCCGCCTCTGCCACCATCATTGCAGCGAGCACGGCACCGAACACGCCAAGGCGCGCAGCGACATAGCTGATCCCCGCGACGGTCACACAATGCCCAGCGGCGAGCGGGCGGGGCAGGGAAGCGCATCAATCATGGCCAAGTGATACGCACTTGCCGAACCGGCAACAAGCATTGGACAGCTTCCACGACCGCGAGGTAGATTTGGCAATGGAGCCTGCCTGTTTCGAATTCGCACGCGGTAATGCGTGCCCCGCGATCGTCGCTGCGCCATTTCCTGCGATGCTGGTCGCAGCGAAGCACGCGACTGACGCTGTGTTGGATCAGGTCGCGTTTCGGAGACCTTCGACGTTGCCCAGGGGAAATCAACTAAAGTGACGACCAAGATATATGGCATCAAGACCTGCGACACGGTGCGCAAGGCGCGGACCTGGCTCGATGCGCATGGAATCGCGTATCAGTTCCACGATTACCGCGCGAGCGGGATTGATGAGGCGCGGCTGCGGCGCTGGGTGGCGGCGCTCGGCTGGACCAAGCTGCTGAACAAGGCCGGAACCAGTTTTCGCGCGCTGCCCGACGCGGACAAGGCCGGGCTCGCCGATGCAGCGCAAGCGGAGGCGCTGGCCATCGCGCTGATGCTCGCCAATCCCACGCTCATCAAGCGGCCGGTGATCGAGACGGGCGAAGCCTTGCACGTTGGTTTCAAGCCCGATGATTATGCCGCATTATTTGGCTGACCCCTCTGGCGGCGGCGCGCCTGCGCCCCATATCCCCAGCGTCACCAGGGAGGATCATAGCGCATGGTAATCGCGACTTGGCGCGACACGATCATCGCCCAATCGGACGCCACTTTGGTGATCGAGGGCAATCATTATTTCCCACCCGACGCGGTGCGGATGGATTTGCTGGAGGATAGCGGCACTCATTCAACCTGCCCGTGGAAGGGCGTGGCGAGCTATAAGACGATTGTGGTCGCGGGCGAACGCAATGCCGATGCGGTCTGGTATTATCCCGATCCCAAATCGGCGGCGAGTAACATTGCGGGCTATTTCGCGTTCTGGAAGGGCGTGAAAGTCGCCTGATTCAATCGTTTTGAGGAGGGGGCATGGCCACGCTGACATCGTTGCAGATCGGCAAGATCGCGCCGCTTGGTCCCAATGGCGTGCCAAGCGGCATCGTCAAACATCCGGTCGAGGGGGCGGTGGCCCTGCGCGGCCATCAGCTTGAGGGGGATGAGACCGCTGATCTGACCGTGCATGGCGGGCCTGACAAGGCCGTCTATGCCTATTCAGCCGATCACTATCCGGTCTGGGCAGCCGAACGACCGCACCATGCCGCGCGGCTGATCCCAGGCGCGTTTGGCGAAAACCTGACGATCGCCGGGCTGGTCGAGGATGATCTGTGCATCGGCGATGTCCACGAAATCGGCACCGCCTGGCTCCAGATCTGCCAGCCGCGCCAGCCCTGCTCGAAATTCGCGATGCTGTTTGCCGACTCGACCCTGCCCAAGGCGTTCGTCCGTTCGGGCCGTTCGGGCTGGTATTACCGCGTCGTGCGCGAGGGGGTGCTGCAGGCGGGCGATGCCGTGACGTTGGTTGAACGGCCGCACCCCGGACTCACCTTTCCCCGGATGGTGTCGATTGTGAATTTCGGTGAGGCGAACCGCGACGAACTGGCGGCGATGGCCAACGCCACCGGGCTGGCGACATGGCTGCAGGCGCGGGCGCGCGCGGCGCTGGAAGCTGCCGGGCAAGGCTGATCCGTCGTGTGATTTGCGCGTTGATGAACACCGGCTTATCCTCCCGTTGAAAAAGGGGAGAACAATCATGACTAATTCGCTTGCCAAGCCGCCGCTCTGGTATTGGGTGGTCTGCACGGTGTTGCTGTTGTGGGCGCTTGCCGGGCTATTTGCCTTTTACAGCGAAGCGACGATGACGGCGGACGCAGTCGCGGCGATGCCCGATTATGACCGCAAGCTTTATCAGTCGCTGCCCGGCTGGTTGAACATCGTTTATGCGGTGGCGACGATCGGCGGGGCGGCGGGGGCCGTGGCGCTGTTGTTGCGCGCCCGGATTGCCGCGGCGCTCTATGCGCTGTCAACGGCGGCGGTGGCGGTTCAGTTTGGCTATGTCGTCGGTCTGACCGATTTGGTCGCGGTAAAGGGTTTCGTCGGGGGCGCGGCATTTCCGCTGTTCGTCGTCGCGATGGGCGTGGTCGCGTTCTTGATCGCGCGGATGGCGGCGGCGCGCGGGTGGCTGGGCTAAGGCACGCCGTCGCTTCCCTGCCACTGGAACACATCGTCGAGCGGCTTGCCGAACACTGCGGCGATGCGGAACGCCGCCTCCAGCGAGGGAGAATATTTCCCCGCCTCGATCGCCGCAATCGTCTGACGCGTCACACCGATGCGCTCGCCAAGCTCGGCCTGGGTCATTTCACCGGCGAGGAAGCGCAGCGTGCGGATTTGGTTGGTGAAGGGCAGGGCCATGGCTCAATGGCCCCGCCGGTATAAATAAAGCTGTGCGCCGACGCGGACCAGCTCGGCAACGACCACCGTCGCGATCAGCAAGTTGAGCCGCCCTGCGGCGCTGATGTGATGGAAAACCGCGAACAAATTGGCCCATACCCCCAGCACCAGTGGGTAATAGGCGGCGTGGGTGCCGCGCAGGTGAATGGTCTTTTCGCGCTCGTCTTCCTTCAGATGTGCTTCCCTGGGCGCACGGATGGCCAAGGCCGCCGCTGCGATCGACATCGAGCCGATAATGACAATCGTGACCGGCACCAGCATCCCCGCGACAGCCGCCACACCCTCAGGCCGGGCGACGATCGACCAGGGATAGCGAAGGAAATACCAGCCAAACGCCGCAGCGAGGCTGGCAAAGGCAACCCAGTGGATTTTTTCACGAAAGGACATGACACCGCTCCGATGTTCGAATTTCACTACTCAATGTTATATAAACCATACATTGAGTCAAGTATGATCGACATAATGCACGTCCGCACTGGCGGCGGCGGCAATCTCCGGCTAGCGTCCTTCGCGATGTCCACGACCTACACCCTAGACACCGCCACCAGCCGCGCGACGCCAACGCCTGCGCCAATGAAGCGGCTGACCGTGCCCGCAATCCGCGCACGCAAAGGCGGCGATCCGCTGGTGATGCTCACCGCCTACACCGTGCGGATGGCGCAATTGCTCGACCCGCACTGCGATCTCTTGCTGGTTGGGGATAGCCTGGGGCAGGTGATTTACGGCTTGCCCTCAACCATCCCGGTCACGCTGGAAATGATGGCGGCGCATGGTGCGGCGGTGGTGCGCGGCAGCTATCACGCGGTGGTTGTCATCGACATGCCCTTTGGTAGCTATGAATCCTCGCCTGAACAGGCGTTTGCGAGTGCGTCCTATCTGCTGAAGGAAACAGGCGCCGCCGCCGTTAAGCTGGAGGGCGGGGAGGTTATGGCCCCAACGGTGCGCTTTCTGGTCGAGCGCGGCATCCCGGTGATGGGGCATGTCGGGTTGACGCCGCAGGCGGTCAATACGCTGGGCGGTTATGGCGCGCGCGGGCGGAGCCAGGCGGAGGCCGCCAAGATCCTCGACGATGCGCGCGCGATCGACCGCGCAGGGGCCTTTGGCATGGTGATCGAGGGCGTGGTTGAACCAATCGCGATCGAGGCAACACGCAGTGTCGATTGCGTGACGATCGGCATTGGCGCGTCGGCGCAGTGTGACGGGCAAGTGCTGGTGATTGACGATATGCTCGGCATGTTTGATCGCACGCCGCGCTTTGTGAAACGCTTTGATGATCTGGCTGGCCGCATTTCCGCCGCGGTTAAGGCCTATGCGCAGGACGTGCGGGGCCGGACCTTTCCCGGACCGGAACAGACCTATGCACCGAAGGATTGATACACTTTGCCTTCCCTGTGCGCGCCGCTAAGGTCTGCGCCGTTCAAATTCCATGGAGTCCGTCTTGGCCGTTACGCCACAACCCAATGAAGCTTTCCTGCGCGAAGTCGATGAAGAGCTGCGCCGCGATTCCGCCGTGCAATTCTGGAACCGCTATGGCCGCTTGCTCATCGGCGCGGTGGTCGCGGGATTGGTGGCGTTTGGCGGTTACCTGTTGTGGCAAAACTGGCGCGAGCAACAGGCGGGCGCTATCGGCACCAAGCTTACCAAGGTTTACGAACAACTGGGCAAGGGCGATGTGAAGGGCGCGACCGCGCCGCTTGCCGAAATCGCTGCGACCTCGAACGAGGGCTATGCAGTTAGCGCGCGCTTCATCCAGGCGGATATCGCGCTCCAGAAGAACGACCTGAAAGGCGCTGCCAAGATTTTCGGCGCGATCGCCGCCGATGGCGGGGTGTCGCCCGCCTTTCGCAATCTGGCGCTGATTCGTCAGACCAATGCCGAACTCGACACGCTGGCGCCGCAGGCGGTGATCGACCGGCTCAAATCGCTTGCGGTCAAGGACAGCCCCTGGCTGGGGAGCGCGGGTGAGCTTGTCGCGGTCGCGCACCTTCAGGCTGGACACAAGGCGGCGGCGGCAAAGATTTATGGCTTGATGGCCGCCGATGAAGCGATCCCCGAAACGCTGCGCAGCCGCGCGGTGCAGATGGCGGGAACGCTGGGGATCGACGCCATCAAGGACAATGGGGACACACAGCGGTAATGAACAACAAGGTAAAGCTGGCAGCGACGCTTGCCGTGCTGATGGCATTGGGCGGGTGCGGGGCATTTAAGGGCCAGAAGAAGACACCGACCCTGGGCAACCGCGTGCCGATATTGGTGTCGGAAAATGGCGCGGAGGCCGATCCCGCGCTGGCCGATGTGGAAGTATTGCTGCCGCCACCTGCCACCCTTGGTCCCTGGCCGCAGCCGGGCAGCGATCCCTCCAAGTCGGTTGGCCATCGCACGTTGGGGGCAGCGCCGACCAAGTTGTGGAGCGCCCGGATCAAAGGCGGCACGCCCAAGTTGCGGCTGGGCGCGGCGCCAGTGGTCGCGGACGGTAAGCTGTTTGTCGTCGACACCAATGCGATGGTCACTGCCTTTGCCGCCGATACGGGCCGCAAGCTTTGGTCTGCGCCGACCTGGGCCGACAAGAAGAATCGCGAGGCGCGCTTTGGTGGCGGGGTCAGCTATGACGGTGGCGTCTTGTTCGCGACCAATGGCCTGGGCGATATTGTCGCGATGTCGCCAAGCGACGGCGCGATCAAGTGGCGTGCCCATCCCGGCGGGCCGCTGCGCGGGGCGCCGACCGCAGCCAATGGCGCGCTTTATATGCTCAGCCAGGACAATCAGCTCTTCGCGATTTCTCAGGCGGACGGATCTGTCCAATGGTCGGCGTCAGGGGAATTGGAATCGCAAGGCGTGTTTGGCGTTGCCGCTCCCGCCGCGTCGCGTGGCACGATTGTTGCGGGTTTTTCCTCAGGTGAGTTGAACGCCTATCGCTATGAAAATGGTCGGACTTTGTGGTCGGACACGCTCTCGCGCACCAGCATTACGACATCGGTGTCAAGCATCACCGATATCGACGCCTCCCCTGTCATCGACCGCGACCGCGTTTATGCGATTGGCGAAGGCGGGCGGATGGTGGCGTTGGAGCTGACCACCGGCAAGCGCTTGTGGGAGCTTAACATTGCGGGAATTTCGACACCATGGATCGCGGGCGAATGGCTGTTCGTGTCCACAGACGATGGCCGCATGATCTGCTTGTCGCGCGCCAATGGCCGCATCCGCTGGATCGTCGATATTGGCGGGTTCAAGAACCGCAAGAAACGGACAAGCCCCATTTACTGGTCCGGCCCGGTGCTGGCGAGCGGGCGATTGATCGTGGTCAATTCGCTCGGCCGGATTGCCTCGGTCAAGGCGGACACGGGTGAAGTGGGCACGGTCATCAAGGGCTCGGGGCCCTTTGCCTTGCCGCCGGTCATCGCCAACAATGTGCTGTATGTGCTCGACCAAAAGGGACAGATTACAGCGTATCGCTGATCCGCTGGCGCTGGCGCAGCGTTCGGCTTAGGGGAGGGCGATGGCAAAGCTTCCCGTAGTTGCAATTATCGGCCGCCCGAATGTCGGCAAATCGACGCTGTTCAACCGGCTGGTCGGCAAAAAGCTGGCGCTGGTCGATGATCGGCCGGGCGTCACCCGCGACCGGCGCGAGGGCGATGCGACGCTGATCGGCCTGGATTTCCGCGTCGTCGATACTGCAGGCTATGAGGATGAGGACGCGCAAACGCTGCCCGGTCGGATGCGTCAACAGACCGAGGCGGCGCTGAAAATGGCCGATGTCGCGCTGTTCATGATCGACGCGCGCGCGGGACTTGTCCCCCTGGATGAGGAGATTGCCCGCTGGCTGCGCGGATCGACCACGCCGGTCGTGCTGGTTGCGAACAAGGCAGAAGGACGTGCGGGCGAGGCGGGCGTGCTCGATTCGCTATCGCTCGGTTTTGGCGATCCGGTGCAATTGTCAGCCGAACATGGCGAGGGCATGGGTGATTTGTTCGAAGCGCTCTTCCCCCATCTCGATGGCAAGGTGGAGGAGGCCGAGCCGATCGACCTTGACGATCCCGCAGCGCCGCTGAAGCTTGCGATTGTTGGGCGGCCAAATGCGGGTAAATCAACGCTCGTCAACCGGATTTTGGGCGAGGACCGGATGATCACCGGGCCCGAAGCAGGAATCACCCGCGATTCGATCGCGATCGATTGGGAATGGGAAGACCCGCGCGCGGGACTGCGCAAGGTCCGGTTGATCGATACAGCAGGCATGCGCAAGCGCGCCAATGTGCAGGACAAACTGGAAAAGCTCTCGGTTGCCGACGCGCTCCACGCGATTGATTTTGCCGAAGTGGTGGTCCTGTTGCTCGACGCGACGCGCGGGTTGGAAGTGCAGGATTTGAAGATCGCCGACCGCGTTCTGCAAGAGGGGCGGGCGCTGGTGATCGCGCTCAACAAGTGGGATGTCGCCGAGGACGCTTCGAAGCTGTTCAACGGCGTGCGGGCAGCACTTGACGAGGGTTTGGCGCAGGTGCGCGGCGTGCCGCTACTGACCGTGTCGGCGGTAACCGGCAAAGGGATTGACCAGCTTTTGGCGGCTGCATTTGAGGTGCGCGAGGCTTGGTCGCGGCGCGTGTCCACCGGCGAGCTTAACCGCTGGTTCGAGCGCGCGATCGAGGCGAATCCGCCGCCCGCGCCCGGCGGTAAGCGCATCAAGCTGCGTTATATGACGCAAGCCAAGACGCGGCCGCCGGGCTTTATCCTGTTCGGCACGCGCGTCGATCAGTTGCCCGACAGCTATCAGCGCTATCTGGTGAACGGGATTCGTCGCGATCTGGGTTTTGGTGCAGTGCCGGTACGGCTGACATTACGGGCGCCGAAGAACCCATTTGGATCATGATGACCAAGATCGACGCGCGCGGCCTGCGTTGCCCCTGGCCGGCAATCCGGCTGGCGCGGGCGCTTCGCGGTGGTGCCCAGGTGGTTGAGATATGCGCCGACGATCCAGCGGCACCCGCGGAACTTGCACGGGTGGCTGCAGCGGCCGGTGCCGATATGGTGTTGATCCACAATGATTCTGAACCAAGCTTTCGGATTGAAAGCCGCCCCGTTGTCAACCGCTCGTTTACTCCCTTCGCGTAATGAAACTTGGGTAGCGATTGTCACCCGGGTGGCAATGAAAGGGACAAGCGAGTGGCTTACGAGCGCAGCAAGTTGGTCGATTGGGACGCTTTTGCGACCGCGCGGACGCAGCTCGGCGGCGGATTCGTGCGGATTTTGGGTTATTTTCAGGAAGACGGCACCAAATCCGTCGATGCGATCGAAACTGCCATGCGGGCCAAGAATGCGGCGGCCTTGGTCATTCCCGCTCACACTTTGAAGGGGGAGGCGCGGCAATTTGGTGCCGAGCCGCTCGCTGAGGCCGCAGAAACGATCGAGATGATCGCGCGCAAATGCGTCGAAACCCACGATTCGCCCGATGAGGCATTGGCGACCGTGGTTGGCCTGCGCGAGTTGTTCAATGACACATTGGTCTTGTTGCTGCGCGAGGCGAATCCGCTGGTCGAGCGCCGCCCCGGCTTTGGTCGCCGCGCGGTCGGCGGCTTTGGTCAGGGCTGAGCCCGAGGGCTCGGTTATCCCTCGGCGGCTTGGCTGTTGAGCTGGATGTAATTGCCGATTCCCATCCGTTCGATCATTTCGAACTGGGTTTCGATCATGTCGACATGCTCTTCCTCGTTGCTGAGGATCGCTGCGAACAGATCGCGGCTGACATAGTCGCGCACGCTTTCGCAATGCTCAATCGCATCGCGCAACACTTCAATTGCCTCATGCTCCAGCGCCAGATCGGCCTTTAGCACCTCCTCCACCGTCTCGCCGATGCGCAGGCGACCCAGAAGTTGAAAATTGGGTAACCCTTCGAGAAACAGGATCCGCTCGGCCAGCTTGTCGGCGTGCTGCATTTCTTCGATCGATTCATGGCGTTCATGAGCGGCCAGTTTGCGCACGCCCCAATTGTCGAGCATCCGGTAATGGAGCCAATATTGATTGACCGCCGTCAGCTCATTCTTGAGCACGAGATTGAGGAAATCGAGAACCTTGGCATCGCCCTTCATCACATGCTCCCGCAACGGACCGGAAATGCAGTCCTGATCGCGGGAACAGGGTGCGGCGTCAAGCCGCGACGCGCGCTTGAGTCAAAATAGCTTGCGCTGTGGGCAAGCATTGCCCGCATTTCGCGCGGCACCCAAGCGCGCGATAGGTGGCGCAGGCACTGACCGTGTTGTCACGCTGTGCCGCCTCGCGCAATTGCTTTTCCCGGATGTTGTTGCAGACGCAAATAACCATGGGTGTGACGCTCCATGGCCGACAATAGGCTAATGCGAGTGATTCGCAAGCTATTATTGCGAGTGCATCGCAATTAACGTCGCATCGGCTGCAACGACCCGCGCGCCAGGCTGCGCCATAGCCACTCAAACGGGCCATAGCGGAAGTGGGCAAGCCACGGCTTTGACCACAACAGGATCAGCGCCCATATTGCGACCACGACCAGATACAGCTCGGCGCGGCTCAGATAGCCATAGAATCCAGAACCATAGCCATTGAAAAAGGTCGTACACAAAATCGTCGTCATCAGATAATTGGTGAACGCCATCCGCCCTGCCGCCGCCAGCCGGTCGGTGAGCCATCCGCGCATCCGGGCCAGCAGGATGATAAGGCTGGCCCAACCGATAATCATCAGCGGACGAACCGGCGTGGCGAGCAGCAAGACGCCCAGTGAAACCGCAAATGCGCTAAACCCCGCGCTCGCAACGAACCACCCAATCGCGGCATAAGCGGGAATGCCGATGCAAAAACCGATCATCAGCCATCGGCGATAGCGTGCCGCCGGCCACGCCCCGCGCAACATCCCGCTTTTGAAAAGCGCCATGCCAAGCAGCATATAGGCGAGCGTTTCCATGCCGACGCCAAATAATGCGCCAAGCACCGGCGTCGCGCCGTCCTCTGCACGCTTGGCAAGCGCATCGGTAAAGCTGCCGCGATAGGCCGCCAGCTCGCTTGCGATTTCCTTGGGTGCGGGTTTGCCAAAGCTGTTCTCGAAACCCTGCCGCGTCTCAATCGCTTCGGCGGTTGCGTTCGGTCGGCTTGCGTCTGCCGCGTTCATCGCGACCGCGACGGGCAGGCCGGCCAGCAGCAAGGTTTGCGCGGCGATCAGCGTGGTCGCCAATTTCACCAAGGCGGTGATCCCCCACGCGCGAAACCGGAACAGGATCATACCGATCAGCGCATAATGGTTCAAAATATCGCCCCACCAGAACAGGTAGAGGTGCAACAGCCCAAACACCAACAACCAACCCATCCGTGCATAATGCACGCGCGCCGCGCTCAACCCCTGCGCCTCGGCACGTTCGATCACCAGCAATGCCGACGCGCCGAACAAGAAGGAGAACAGCCCCCGCATCTTGCCATCGAACAGGACAAAGTTGACGAGATAGGCGATCAGATCGATTCCGGCGTCCCCGCCATAGGCGCGCGGGTTGAAATAGGCAGCCTCTGGCATACCAAAGGCGACGATGTTCATCGTCAGAATGCCCATCACCGCCACCCCGCGCACGATGTCGAGCGTGGCGATGCGGTCGCTTGGCGGGATGGCAGGCTGATCCATTGTCGTCATGCAGCGTCCCCCCGGCGCTCTTTGACGTGTATTGCTAGGGGACTACACGCCGGCCGTCAACGCGCGCTGCGGCGGATCATCAGCTTCAAGCCCGACCATATCGCGTCCACCGCGCAAACTTTGGTATCTACCAGTCCGGTGGGCAGCGCGATCTCGCGGATCACGTCCTCGGTGATTTCGGTTGGCACTTTCGATGCCTTTTTGGGCCAGGAGATCCACAGGAACCCGCTTGGCACCAACAGCGGGCGGATGGTAACGATCGCGGCGTCCAGCGCGTCGCGGCGCGTGACGAAGACATGCGCCGCTTCAAGCCCCGGCGCGGGTGCGGGCAATTCCTCGACACCAATCGCGACCGGGTCAATTTCGGCGCGAAGCCTGTCGGGCATGGCGTTGTCAAACCAGACGCGCATGCCCGCCTTATACCCAAGCTTTCGGACAAGCGGCGTGCCCGAATAGCCCGCGGTCAAAGCCAGCTCGTAATTTGCGCCAGCGGTTTTTTGCGCAACGCATGGACCGGGACGGTTGCGTCCGGGGCGGCATGGCCCGCGACCACGATCATCACCGGCTTTTCGTTGGCCGGGCGTTCGCACACCCGGTTCAGGAACCCCATCGGATTGGGGGTGTGGGTGAGCGTCACGATATTGGCGGCGTGGAGCGCGGACAGCAGGAACCCAGTCGCAATGCCCACGCTTTCGTTGACATAGTAATTCTGCTTGTCGTC
>DHHS01000056.1:15190-20866 GCA_002403415.1 Sphingomonas sp. UBA4766
GCGACCTCCAGATATGACTTGTCCGCATCGGTGCCGAGCGGGGCGAGCGCGTCGAGCCACTCGTCGCCCGCCTTGCCCGCGTAAAAGGCGCGCTCCTCTTCCTCTGCCGCCTGGCGGATTTCGGCTTTCAGCGCAGGCGAGGCAATGACGGCGAAGTGCCAGGGCTGGTGATTGGCGCCCGATGGCGCAGTACCCGCGGCCTCAATCGCCGCTTCAATGACCGCGCGGGGCACGGGCGTATCGCTGAAATAACGGCAGGTGCGCCGGGTGCGCATCGTGTCGCGAAAGGCGGTGGCGCGGGCGACGCGCTCCTCGTCCGCAAGGGGCGGCAGGCCAGGCCAGGGCAAAGCTTCATGATCGATCATGCGCGCAAGGATGCCCCGATCGCATGCGCGCTGCAAGATGGGGCGCGCTGCCTATGCTGCGCTGGCCGAACCCATCAGCCCGGGGAAGAACCGCGCATGCGCGGCGCGCAAATCATCAAGGGTGACCACATGATCGGTTGCCGGGCATTCGACGATGATCCGCTTGGCAATGGTGCGGCCGATCCGTTCCACCTTCACGCCCGCATCGAGCGAGGCGTGGAGGAAATCGCTGAGCTGATCATCGCGGACAGTCGCGACATAGAGCCCCTGATCCTCCGCGAAATAGGTCGCGGCGAGCCCGCTGGGCAGGGGTGCGGACAGCATCGCGCCGATCCCGCCCGCCAGCGCCATTTCCGCGACCGTAACGAGCAGCCCGCCGTCGGACACATCGTGCACCGCGCTCAATGCTCCGCGGGTGATCCAATCGCGCACAAACTCGCCATTGGCGCGTTCAGCGGCCAGGTCGACGCGCGGCGGCGGTCCTTCCTCGCGGCCATGGCATTCGCGCAGCCACAGCGACTGACCGAGGTGGTGGCGCGGTTCCCCGATCAGCACGATGACATCGCCGGTGCCCTTGAATGCAATTGTCGCCGACTTCGTCCAATCCTCAATCAGGCCCACGCCGCCAATCGCGGGCGTCGGCAGGATTGCGCTGCCCGATCCGTCCTCATTCTTCGTTTCGTTGTAAAGCGAGACATTGCCGCTGACGATCGGGAAGTCGAGCGCCCGGCATGCCTCCGCCATCCCCTCGATACAGCCGACGAACTGGCCCATGATTTCCGGGCGTTGCGGATTGCCGAAATTCATGCAGTCGGTGGTGGCAAGCGGAGTCGCGCCGACCGCGCACAAATTGCGATACGACTCTGCAATCGCTTGTTTGCCACCCTCCACCGGATCGGCAAAGCAATAGCGTGGGGTGCAATCGGTGGTGATCGCCAGCGCCTTTTGCGTGCCGTGCACCCGGACGACGGCGGCATCGCCGCCAGGCGGCTGAAGCGTGTCGCCGCCCACTTTCTGGTCATATTGTTCCCAGATCCAGCGGCGGCTGGCGAGGTCGGGCGACGCCATCAGTGTCAGCAGATCGGCGGCGATGTCGTGCGTCTCCGGCACATTGACGAGTGCCTTGGGAGGCGGCGTTGCCACCCAGGGCCGGTCATATACGGGGGCGGCGTCCGCCAGCGGCCCCAGCGGAATATCGGCGACAGTCTCGCCGTGATGGACGAGCACCATACGGCCCGTATCAGTCACTTCGCCAATCACCGCGAAGTCTAGCTCCCATTTGCGGAAGATGCCTTCCGCAAAATTCTCGCGTCCGGGCTTTAGCACCATCAGCATCCGTTCCTGCGATTCGGACAGCATCATTTCATAGGCGGTCATGCCGTCCTCACGGCACGGCACCCGGTCCATGTCGAGCCGGATGCCGACCCCGCCCTTCGACGCCATTTCGACGCTTGAACTGGTAAGGCCCGCCGCGCCCATGTCCTGAATGGCAATGATCGCGTCGGACGCCATCAGTTCCAGACACGCCTCGATCAGCAGCTTTTCGGTGAATGGGTCGCCAACCTGGACCGTGGGGCGCTTCTCCTCTGAATCGCTGCCGAAATCGGCCGAGGCCATGGTCGCGCCGTGGATGCCGTCGCGGCCTGTTTTGGAGCCGACATAGACGATCGGATTGCCGACACCGGAGGCGGCGGAATAAAATATCTTGTCCTGTTCGGCGATGCCGACGGTCATCGCGTTGACCAGAATGTTGCCGTCATAGGCAGCGTGGAAATTCACTTCGCCGCCGACCGTCGGCACACCCACGCAGTTGCCATAGCCGCCAATGCCATGGACGACCCCCGCGATCAGGTGGCGCATCTTCGGATGATCGGGGCGGCCAAAGCGCAGCGCGTTCATGTTCGCCACCGGCCGCGCGCCCATGGTGAATACGTCGCGCAAAATGCCGCCAACGCCGGTGGCCGCGCCCTGATAGGGTTCGATGTAGCTTGGGTGGTTGTGGCTCTCCATCTTGAAGATGGCGGCGAGTTTGGTGCCGTCTGGCCCTTCGCCAATGTCGATGACGCCCGCATTCTCGCCAGGGCCGCAAATGACTTGTGGCCCCGTGGTCGGCAGCTTCTTGAGATGGATACGGCTCGACTTGTAAGAGCAATGCTCCGACCACATGACCGAAAATATGCCAAGCTCGGTCAGGTTCGGCGCGCGGCCCATCGCCTCGACAACGCGAGCATATTCTTCGGGGGACAGCCCGTGCTGGGCGATGATTTCCGGCGTGATTTGGTGGCTCATACGCTCGCGCTTTAGCGACACTCAATCGCTGCGTCACCCTGTCCGAACTTGTCACGGTCAATTGCTGATGGCATTTTTGCATCACTGGAGGAGTCCCAAATGATGTCGCGACGCGCTTTTTTGGGTGGAGCGGGGGTCGTCATGCTGGCGGGGTGTGGCGCCGCGTCATCCCGAGCGGTGTCGCCGGGGAGGTATCGCTGGTCGCGCCTTCTTGCGGCCGGGCCATTTCGCAAAAGCTACAACTTTCCCGTGCATGTCGCGCCGGGCGGGCGGTTCATGCTCCTCCAATCCGAGGGGTGCTGGTCGTCGCGCGATGCAGTGACGTGGGAGCGCAGGCCGCTGCCGCCTTCCGGGTCGAACATGGCCTATATGCAAACGATTTTTCACAATGGCGCGACGTGGGTGCTTGGGCGGCACCGGGGCGATTATCTCGATTTTGCGATCGACCCGGCGATTCTGCGCACCTCGGACTGGGAAAGGTGGGAAGCCGTTGGTCAGGCGTCCGGCTTTCCACAGGTGATCTTTGCCGCAGCGGCCAGTTTTGCAGGATGGATGTGGATGATCGGCGGCCATCGCGGAGGTCAAGCGGTGGCAGAGGTTTGGAGGTCGCGGGACGGGCTCGCGTGGGAAGCCATGCCGTCACCGCCATGGTCACCACGCACCGGCGCCAAGGCCGCGGTGTTTGGTGGCCGGATGCTTGTCATTGGCGGAGGGGAGCTTGACGGACCGGCGAGCAACGACATCTGGTCAACCGATGACGGCAAAACGTGGCGCCGCGACTGTCCACAGATCGCGCCCGAGCGCCCCGTTGGTTTTGCACCACAGGTTTTTGATGATCGGCTGTGGCTGGTGGGCGCGAACCGCTCAGGCAGTTTTGAAAGCGCGATGCTGGTGTCTCAAGACGCGAAAACTTGGCAGCCGGTGAGCGCCCCATGGAGTGCGCGGGGTGGAGTCGCCACCTGGGTTAATGGGGACCGCATGTATCTGACCGGGGGCAAGCATTCACATGTCGAGCGCGGTCAAACGGTGTTCGTCTATTCGAACGATGTCTGGGCGATGAGCCGACGTTGATGTGATCTGCGGTCGCCGATCCCCGTTCACGTGCGCTTGGTCGGTCCGGCCAGCCATGTGCCAACCACAACGCCCGCCCAGCCGCCCGCCAGCTGTGCCGCGATAAACCCCGGCGCGTCGATCGCTCGGATGCCGGCAAAGCTGTCAGTCAGCGCGCGCGCGATGGTGATGGCCGGGTTTGCAAAGCTGGTCGATGAAGTGAACCAATAGCCCGCAACAATCCAGAGCGCGACAAGCGCGGGCACCGCGTCTGCCCGCTGGCGGCTGCCGACCACAATGGTAAATAACAGGCCAAAAGTCGCGACGAATTCGCCAAGCCATTGCCCGGGGCCGGTGCGCACTTTGCCGCTCAGCTCGAACAGCGGCATGTCGAACATCGCATGGGCGATCAGCACGCCTGCAATGCCGCCGATCAATTGGGCGGCGATATAGGGAAGCCACTGCCGCCGTTCCCCCAGCATTAGGGTCACGGCCGGGTTAAACTGCGCGCCCGAAATCGGCCCCAGCAGCGTGATGAGCACGAAGAGCACTGCACCTGTCGCCGCCGTATTGCCCAGCAGCGCGACCGCGTCATTGCCGCCCGCCAGCCGCTGCGCCATCACGCCCGACCCGACCACAGTTGCAAACAGGATCAACGCGCCAATGCCTTCGGCGGCCAGCGCGCGCGGGGTTGCGCCGCTCATAGGATTTCGCGCACGACGTCCTGTGGCCGACAGAGCCGTACCCCCTTTTCCGTTTCAACCAGCGGCCGGTTGATGAGAATCGGGTGCGCCATCATCGCGTCCAAAATCCGTTCGCCATCGGCATCGAGCAGATCAAGCTCAGCGCATAGTTCGGCCGCCGGGCTGTTGTGAGTGCGCAGTCCCTCGCGCGGGGTGATGCCTGCGCGCGCGTAAAGATCGACCAATTGCGCGCGGCTGGGCGGGTGCTGGAGATATTCGATAACGATCAACTCGATGCCGGGCGTATCCTGAAGAATCGCGAGCGTCTTGGTTGATGTGCCACACCCCGGATTGTGCCAGATGGTCGCCTTCATGCCGCTGCCCCCCGCGATTGCCGAGTCTATCCGGGACTATTAGCCCCCTTGGCCTGCCGCGTCACGCGCCAGCCACGCTTCCAGCCATTTGATCGTATAGTCGCCGCGCTGGAAATCGGGCTCATCGAGCAGCGCCTGATGCAGCGGGATGGTGGTTTTCATCCCCTCGATCACATATTCCTCAAGCGCGCGGCGCAGGCGGCGAAGCGCCCCCTCACGCGTGTGGCCCCAGACGATCAGCTTGGCGATCATTGAATCGTAATAGGGGGGCACCCGGTATCCGGCATACAGCCCGCTATCGGCCCGCACGCTCAGTCCGCCGGGCGCGTGATACGCCTTCACCGTGCCGGGGGAGGGGGCAAAGGTGCGCGGATCCTCCGCATTGATCCGGCATTCGATGGCGTGACCGCGAAACTCGACATCTTCCTGCCGCAGCGCAAGGCCATGGCCCTCAGCGACGCGGATTTGCTCGCGCACCAGATCAAGCCCGGTGATCGCCTCTGTCACCGGATGCTCCACCTGAAGCCGGGTATTCATTTCGATGAAGTAGAACTCGCCCGCTTCCCACAGGAATTCGATCGTGCCCGCGCCGCGATAGCCCATATCGGCCATGGCTTTTGCGACAATGCCGCCCATCCGGTCGCGCTCAGCGGGCGAAAGCACGGGGGAGGGTGCCTCCTCCAACACCTTTTGGTGGCGCCGCTGTAGCGAGCAATCGCGCTCGCCCAGATGGATGGCGTGGCCATTGCCGTCGCCGAACACCTGAAATTCGATGTGGCGCGGATTGCCGAGATATTTCTCCATATAGACGGTGGCGTCGCCGAACGCGGCCTTTGCCTCGTTACCCGCCTGCTGCATCATCGTCTCAAGACTGTCGGCATCAGCCACCACTTTCATGCCGCGCCCGCCGCCGCC
>DHHS01000056.1:21176-21387 GCA_002403415.1 Sphingomonas sp. UBA4766
CCTTGATGAGCACCGGATAACCGATGTCGTCGGCAATCGCTTTTGCCTCCGCCAGATCGCTGATCGCGCCGTCCGATCCGGGGACGAGCGGCAGGCCAAGCGCGCCTGCCGTCCGCTTTGCTTCCACCTTGTCGCCCATGGTGCGGATATGTTCGGGCTTTGGGCCGACAAAGATGATGTCGTGCGCCTCGACAATTTCGGCAAAGCGCGC
>DHHS01000056.1:21713-30099 GCA_002403415.1 Sphingomonas sp. UBA4766
CAGGAAGCCATAGCCGGGGTGAATGGCATCGGCGCCGGATATTTCGGCGGCGGAAATGATCGCTGGGATGTTGAGATAGCTGTCGGCGGCCGCAGGTGGCCCGATGCAGATTGCTTGATCCGCGAGCCGCACATGCATGGCGTCGGTGTCGGCGGTGGAATGGACCGCCACCGTCTTGATCCCCATTTCGTGGCACGCCCGGTGGATGCGGAGCGCGATTTCGCCACGATTGGCGATCAACAGTTTCTTGATGTCGGGCATATCAGGCGATGACGACGAGCGGTTGATCGTATTCGACCGGCTGGCCATTGTCGATCAGGATAGCCCGGACCGTCCCGGCGGCGGGCGCGGTGATCGGGTTCATCACCTTCATCGCTTCGATAATGACGATGGTGGCACCAGCGGCGACCGTGTCGCCGACCGCGATAAAGGGCGACGCCCCCGGTTCGGGGGAGAGATAGGCGGTGCCGACCATCGGAGATTTGATCGCATCGGCTGGCGGGGCCGCGGGCGCAGGCGCTGGCTCCGGCGTGGCAGCGGGCGCAAGGGCAGGTGCTGCTACCGGCGTGGCGGCGGGGACAAGCGCCGGGGCGGCGGCAACCGTGACACTGCGGGCGACGCGAACCTTGCGGTCGCCATCCTCTACCTCGATTTCGGTCAGCTGAGTCTCGTCGAGCAATTCGGCAAGCTGGCGCACCAGCGTCACATCGATGCGCATCGCGCGTTTGTCACCGGCCGCATTAGCGCTGGAGTCTTCGGTCATCACAAATTCCCTGTTTAACCGCGCCCTGTGTCAGATACGCGCCGTTGCTTCAAGCGCGAGCAGATAGGATGTCGCACCGAAGCCCGAAATTGTGCCCCACGCGGCCATGCCGATGAAACTGTGCCGCCGATACTCCTCGCGCGCTACCGGGTTCGACAGGTGTACTTCGATCACCGGCGTTGTGATCGCGCGCATCGCATCATAAAGCGCAAATGACGTGTGCGTGAGCGCGCCAGCGTTGAGTAGCACGGCGCGCGCCCCGACCGCCTGCGCTTCGTGGAGCCATTCGATCAAATGCCCCTCGTGGTTTGATTGGCGCATGTCGATGGTCAGGCCTAGGTCGCGGGCGCGATCCTCCAGCATTGCGGCGATGTCATCGAGCGTGTCGGTCCCGTAAATCTGCGGTTCGCGCAGACCCAGCAGGTTCAGATTAGGGCCGTTCAGGACAAAAATCGTGCTGGCGGATGTATCGGGGACCGGGTCGGCCATGGGGTTCCTTTGCGGGCAGGGGCGAGTCCATTGCTATAGGATAGCCGTCGCCTCTCGCCAAGCGCGGCTATCGGTTGCCGAGCGTGCCCGCCGCACCCTATATGCTCGGCCATCACCCTAAAAGGCGCATCATGTCCCCAGTTACCAGTATTGGCATTACCCTGAACGGCGAACGGCGGCGTGTAGCAGCCGGGATGACGATTGCTGATTTGGCGCAAGAGCTTGGCCTTGCGCCAGAAAAAGTGGCGGTCGAGCGCAATCTGGCGATCGTGCCGCGCTCGACGCTGCCGCAGGTGGTGCTGGGGGAGGGGGACATGCTGGAAATTGTCCATTTCGTCGGCGGCGGCGATCATGCGCCCGTTGCGGTCGATGATTGCTGGCAGGTCGCGGGGCGAACGTTTCGATCGCGGCTGATTGTCGGCACCGGCAAATATCGCGATTTTGAGCAGAATGCCGCGGCGGTTGCCGCATCGGGTGCCGAAATCGTGACAGTCGCGGTCCGCCGGGTCAATGTCAGCGATCCGAAAGCGCCGATGCTCACCGACTATATCGATCCGCGCAAAATCACCTACCTGCCCAACACCGCCGGCTGTTTCACCGGTGATGAGGCGATCCGCACCTTGCGATTGGCGCGGGAGGCGGGCGGTTGGGATCTGGTAAAGCTGGAAGTGCTGGGCGAGGCCAAGACGCTTTACCCCGATATGGTCGAAACGCTGCGTGCGACCGAAATCCTGGCGAAAGAGGGGTTTTTGCCGATGGTTTACTGCGTCGATGATCCGATCGCCGCCAAACGGCTGGAGGACGCAGGCGCGGTCGCGATTATGCCGCTGGGTGCCCCGATTGGCTCGGGACTGGGGATCCAGAACCGCGTCACGATTCGCCTGATCGTCGAAGGGGCGGGCGTGCCCGTGCTGGTCGATGCGGGTGTTGGCACCGCGTCTGACGCAGCCGTCGCGATGGAGCTAGGTTGTGACGGGGTGCTGATGAATACCGCGATTGCCGAGGCGCGCGATCCGGTGCTGATGGCCGCCGCGATGAAATCGGCGGTCGAGGCGGGGCGCATGGCGTATCGCGCCGGGCGGATGGCGCAGCGGCGCTATGCCGATCCGTCAAGCCCCTTGGCGGGGCTGATTTAATCTTCTATTAAACGGCAGTAATGGGTGGATTAAAGTCAATTTGGGCGGCGCTTGCGGTGTTAATGCTGGCAGCGGTCATGCCGTTCGCTATGGTGGGCGGCGTGTGCCACAGCGAGGCATCCGCCGCGACCGCGTTGGCTGATCATGCAATGGTGCAGCAGGATGCTTCACCGGAAAGCGATTGCGAAATGCAATCAGCCGATGATTGCTGCACCCATTGCTGCGTGGCTGCTCCTGCGCCGCGTCTCGCCGTCGCCGTGATCAAATATGCCGCGTATCGGCCGCATGTCGCGCCAACGGTCGATCCCCGGGGTTGGTCAACCGCCCCGCCGCAGCGTCCGCCGCGCGCGTAACGGACTGTCGATCCTAGGGCGCGTGCCTTCGCGCCAAAAACTCATTTTTTTCGGAGATTTATCATGATTCGTATTGCAAAGTTCCTTGTCCTTGGCCTCGCCGGCACTGCGACCGTTGCTTATGCCGCCGCCCCTGCTGCTGTGTCGGCAGTATGCAGCGCGGCTTGCATGGGCGTGTGCATGGCAATGGGCATTGATTGCGGCATGCCCAATTGCTGATTGATGCAATAACCGCGTAAAGAGTGCCGGGGCGGAAACGCTCCGGCATTTTTATGGTGGAGACTGGTGGTGGTGCGTCGTTTGCGTGGATTGGGTGTCGGGCGCATGTCCGGTGCATTGGCGGTAGCACTGGTGCTGGTCGGTTGCGACAATGTCGCAGGCGTAGATCCAAGCGCTGCAGCAGCCGGGCAGCGCGAGCCCAACATGCTCAAAACCTATGACAAGACCAACATTGCGGGCTGGCTTTACCGAGCAGCGAAGCCCAAGGCCGTGATCCTGCTCTTCCATCAAGCCGGGTCGAGCAAGGACGAATATGCGACCATCGCCCCGCGCCTCGCCGCGCAGGGCTACACGGCCTATGCGATCGACCAACGGTCGGGTGGCGATTTGTTCGGTGACAATTCCACCGTCCACCGCGAAGGGCGCTCCACAGGCTTTCTAGAGGCGAAACAAGATCTTGAGGCAGCGCTTGCTTGGGCGCGGCAACAGGGGTTGCCGGTGATCCTGTGGGGCAGCAGCTATTCGGCGGCGCTCGTTTTTCTGGTCGCTGCTGACAATCCGGCCGATGTCGATGCGGTAATGGCGTTTTCGCCGGGCGAGTATCTGGGGGATCCCGATCTGGTGAAGCGGGCGGCGGCGCGGGTGCGCGTTCCGGTTTATGTTACCTCGGCGAGCAACGCGCAGGAAGTTGCGGCCGCAAAGTCGATTGTCGATGCAGTCGGCGGCCCGCGCAAGCTCCACTATGTACCGGTCGCGGGCACGCATGGATCCTCAACCCTTATCAAGGAACGCGACGCAGCGGGCTATGACGCGAACTGGCGCTCGGTCGAGGCGTTTCTGGCGCAGGTGGCCCCGACGCCTTAACCCGTTGCGCCAGAGCGATTCCGGGTATCCCGTATCGCGCTGATGGTCGTGCCGTTGGTGATGATTTCGATATCGGTCTTTAGGTGGAGCAGCTTGACGCCGCCCTGCGCCAGCGCGCGGTCGAGTGCGGGGCCAAACTCTGCGGTGGTCTCGACGGTTTCAGACCAGGCGCCATAGGCTCTTGCCAGCAACGCGAAGTCAGGGTTGTGGAGCGTGGTGCCGCTCAGCCGTTCCGGATATTCGCGCTCCTGATGCATGCGGATCGTGCCATAGCCGCCATTGTCGACGACGATGATGAGCATGTTCGCGCCGTGCTGGATCGCGGTTGCGAGTTCCTGCCCGTTCATCAGGAAATCGCCATCCCCCGCGACCGCGACGACGGTCTTGTCCGGGCAGCGCAACGCGCCTGCAACGGCAGCGGGGACTCCGTAGCCCATCGCGCCAGCGGTGGGCGCGAGTTGGGTGCCGGGGTTGCCATAATGCCAATAGCGATGCCACCAGCCGGAGAAATTCCCCGCGCCGTTGCAGATGATCGTGCCTTCGGGGGTCAGGCGCTCACGCATCGCCGCGACGCATAGGCCGAGGTCGAGGGCGACGTCCTCTCGGGGTTTCGGGGTGGACCATTCGAGCCATTCGGCGTGGGCGATCGCCCCGAGTTGAATCGGCACTTCTGGTGGGAAGTTTGCCGCCAGCAGCTCAGAAAACCGATCGACGCCTCCACATATCGCCATGTCTGCGCGATAGACCTTGTCCAGTTCGTTCGGGTCGGGATGAACGTGGATCAGGTATTGATCGGGGTGTTCTGGAGTGATCAGCGTGTACCCATCCGTTGTCGCCTCTCCCAATCGGGCGCCGACCACCAATAACAAATCTGCCGATTTGATGCGCTCGACGAGTTTCGGATTTGGGCCGTAGCCCAGATTTCCGGCCCAAACGGTCGAACTATTGGCGATGGCATCCTGCCGACGAAACGCGCCCGCGACCGGAATTCCCCAATGCTCTGCGAACCAAGCGAAATGTCTAGCTGTCGACTGATCCCACCCCGCACCACCCACGATCGCCACTGGTCCTTTGGCCGAGCGCAATTTGTCGAATAGGAAATCATGTTCTGGAGGGCAGGGGGTCAGAGGATAAGGAATAAGCAGTGGCCGATCCACCGCCTCCACCTGGTCCCTCAGCATATCCTCGGGCAGCGCGATCACCACCGGGCCCGGCCGCCCGCTGGTCGCTACGTTGAACGCACGGGCGATATATTCCGGGATGCGCCTTGCGTCGTCGATGCGCAAAGCCAGTTTCGCGAGCGGGGTGAACATCGCCACCAGATCGATTTCCTGAAAGCCCTCACGGTCGCGCATTCCGCGATCGACATCGCCGATGAACAGGATCATCGGCTGCGAATCCTGAAACGCGACATGCACGCCGATGCTCGCATTGGTCGCACCCGGTCCGCGCGTCACGAAACACACGCCCGGCCGCCCCGTCAGTGTGCCATCGGCGCAGGCCATAAACGCCGCCCCGCCTTCCTGGCGGCACGTCACCACGTCGATCTGCGGCGTGTCGTGGAGCGCGTCGAGCACCGCGAGGAAACTCTCGCCCGGCACCTGAAAGATGCGGTCGCAGCCTTGGGCCAACAGATTATCGACTAAGATTCGGCCGCCGCTGCGTAGGGTCATCATGCTCTCCTTGGCACGCCCATAGCCAAGGATTAGGTTCGGGCAAAATCACGGCGCAATATGTCAGGAGAGATCATGGCCGATTTTACCACCATCGCGAGCGACTTGCGCTTCCCCGAAGGGCCGGTCGCCATGCCCGATGGCAGCATCATCCTGGTCGAAATTGCCGCCGGGCGGATCACCCGCATCACTCTCAATGGCGAAAAGCAGGTGGTAGCAGAGCCCGGCGGTGGGCCGAACGGACTCGCCATGGGGCCGGATGGCAAGCTTTATTGCTGCAACAATGGCGGGTTCAACTGGGCGGAACCGTCAAATGGTCTGCTGATCCCGCATGGTCAGGCCGATGATTATTCGGGCGGGCGGATTGAGCGGATCGATTTGGCGACGGGCGCGGTCGAGACGCTTTACCGGGATGGCGATTTCGGATGCACGCTGCGCGGGCCGAACGACATTGTGTTCGACGCCCATGGCGGGTTCTGGTTCACCGATCATGGCAAGACGCGACCGCGCAGCCGCGACGTGACCGGTATCTTTTACGCAAAGGCCGATGGGTCGCACCTCGAAGAAGTCGTGTTCCCTAGCGAAAACCCGAACGGCATCGGCCTGTCGCCTGATGGTGCCACGCTCTATGTGGCGGAAACCTATACCTGCCGCCTGATGGCGTTTCGCGTGACGGCACCGGGCATGGTCGATCGGACGGCGGGGCTTGGGGGGCCGGGCATCCCGCTTTACCGCCCGGCGGGGTTCAAATTCTTTGATTCGCTGGGCGTGGAGGAAGGCGGCAACATCGCCGTCGCGACGATCGGCGAAAGCGGCATTTCGGTGATTTCGCCCACCGGCGACCTAGTCGAATTCGTGCCAACGCCGGATCCGTTCACCACCAACATCTGCTGGGGCGGGGCGGATCGGCGCACGGCCTATATCACGCTTTCGGGCACCGGACGGCTGGTCGCGATGCCGTGGCCGCGTGCGGGGTTGAAGCTGATAGTTTAATGGCTCAGCAGAATTGGACACGGCGCATTGTCGAGCAAATGTTGTGTCACGCCGCCGAAAATGGTTTCGCGAAACCGGCTATGCCCATAGGCACCCATGACGATCCAGTCGGCTGCGGCTGCTTCCGCCGCCGCACTGAGCGCCGCGCCGATCGTGCCGCACTCGCGCGGTCGTTCGATCAGTTCGGCATGAATGGCGTGCCGCGACAGGTAGCGGGTTGCATCAGTTGCGGGAAAGCTGTCACTTTCGTCGGTGATCGTCACGACCTTCACCGTGCGCGCATGCGTAAGCAGCGGGACGGCAGCACGCAGCGCGTTCGCTGCCTCCGCCGTTCCTGACCAGGCGATCATGGCCGTCCCTTGCACAAATTCTGGCCTGGTGTGAGGCGGCACTGCCAGCACCGGGCAACCGGTCGTCAACACCACATCACCGACCAGCCGCACCGAATCCGGGTCCGTCCGTCCCTCAAGCCGGCTGAGGCCCAGAATGACCAGATCGGCCAGCCGCGCAGCATTGGCCAGCCCATCAGCGATCAGACCGGTGCTGGTCACGCTGTCCCATGGCACATCCTCTTGCGTCATCCGGTCGGCGAGGCGCTCGACAAGTGCTGCTTCCTGGCGCTGCGCCTCGGCCAGCGCATCGGCGATCAGGTAACCGCCGCCAAACGGGTCCATCGCGACAAACCGCCGCAGCGGCGTGTTGATGTGCAGCGTCAGATGCGCGGCCATTATCCGCGCGAGGTCAAGCGCGGTGTTGAGAGTGGCATCGGCGCTGGGCGTGCCATCGGCATAAACAAGGAACGAACGCATCGGGCGATCCTTTCGGGTGACGGGGTGATGGCGTCTTTTTGCGGGTAATTGCCTTGCCGCGCATTGACGGCGATCAATCGGCCCGCTTTCGCCTAAACCGGCGCAATCGGGCACCGGCAAATCGTTGACCCTGTGCGGGCGGGCGGATTATCGTGAACACGATCCGCTATGGAGATTCCGTGCAATGCAAAAACTCTATCCCAACGCCGCTGCCGCGCTTGAGGGGGCGTTGTTCGATGGCATGATGATCTGCGCAGGCGGCTTTGGCCTGTGCGGCATTCCCGAACGCTTGATCGACGCGATCCGCGATGCGGGCGTCAAGCATCTGACCATCGCCAGCAATAATGCCGGAATCGACGGCGAGGGGCTGGGCAAGTTGCTGCGCACGCGCCAGGTCAAGAAGATGATCTCGAGCTATGTTGGCGAGAATAAGGAATTTGAGCGGCAGTATCTGTCGGGCGAGCTTGAGGTCGAGTTTTGCCCGCAAGGGACACTGGCGGAGCGGTGCCGGGCAGGGGGCGCTGGTATTCCCGGCTTCTACACCAAGACCGGCGTCGGCACTTTAGTGGCAGAGGGCAAGCCCGTTATGCAGTTCGACGGCGAGGATTACATCCTCGAACGCGGGATCGTCGCCGACCTGTCGATCATCAAGGGGTGGAAAGCGGACGAGGCCGGCAATCTGATATTCCGCAAGACCGCGCGCAATTTCAATCAGCCGATGGCAACCGCCGGGCGGCTGTGCGTGGCCGAAGTGGAGGAAATCGTGCCGGTCGGCGCGCTCGATGCCGATCAGGTGCATTTGCCGGGTATTTATGTGAACCGGCTGATCCTGGGCGCGCCCTATGACAAGAAGATCGAATTCGTGACCACGCGCGAGCGGGCGGCGGTGTGAATGCCGCGCGACCTTGGTTGCTCCCGGCGGCTCTCACGGGCGTCGCTTGTTTCGCCATTGGCACGGCCCGCGCATGGCCACAGCTTTCTCCAACAAGGACGATCCAATGACCACCCATGACGGACTGACCAAGGGCTGGAGCCGTGACGACATGGCCGCCCGCGCAGCCAAGGAATTGCAGGACGGGTTCTATGT
>DHHS01000054.1 GCA_002403415.1 Sphingomonas sp. UBA4766
ATACCAACGTGCATTGATCAGTACCCATGTGCCCATTGGCGCAGTCCGATGGACATGATGCGCCAGGGTTGATCGACGAGTTTGTTCCAAGCGTAGCAGCAGTGGTCGACGATATCCTCGTAGGATTGGAAGATCCTGTTTGAGAGCCAGTTGTCGCGCATGAACTGCCACAGGTTTTCGACCGGGTTGAGCTCGGGGCAGCGTGGCGGCAGCGGCATGAGCGTGATGTTGTGCGGCACGACCAGGGCGGCCGACCCATGCCAGCCTGCTTGATCGAGGATGACGACAGCGTGGGCGCCGGGCGCGACGTGGTTGGAGATTTCCTCGAGGTGCAGGCTCATGGTCTCGCTATTGCAATGGGGCATGATCAGTCCCGCAGCCTTGCCTTCTGCCGGGCAGATGGCGCCAAAGATCCATGCAGAGGCACGGCGCTGGTCCTTGGGTACTGATGGGCGCGTACCCCTCTTGGCCCACCGCCGGGTCAACTTGGTCTGTTGACCAATGCGCGCCTCGTCTTGCCACCACAGCTCTATGGGCGTGCCCCTTGGGAGCCTCTCGCAGATTTGCGCCAGACGGGCGGGGAAGTTTTTTTAAACGCGGTGATGTCTTCGGAGCGCTGGCCCCGATGACGCGGCCGCGCTGACAGCTTGCGATAGCCCATGGCGCGCAGCTCTCGGCTGAGTGTGTGCCGGGTCACAGAGAGTTTGAACTCGTCGTGGAGCCACTGCGCCAGATCGACAAGCCGCCAGCGCACCACGCCGTGCGCCGCTGGGATCGGCCCACTCTCCACGATCTCGGCCAACCGAGCCCGCTGCTCGTCATTCAGGATCGGGGTTCGCCCCGGCGCCTTGCGGGTTGCCAGCCCATCCGGGCCATCCGCATTGAACCGCAACACCCAGTCCCGAACGATCTGCAGCGTCACACCAGCCAACTTGGCCGCATCACTCCGGCTGGCACCGTCCAATATGTGCGCCATCGCCAGCAAGCGCCGGACCTGGTCCGGATCGCCGCAACGGCGCGCACGCGCCCGCAAATCCATCGCGCTGTAATCACCCCGAACACCAATCGCAGTCGACATCGCAGGCCCTCCTCATGCCCATAATGTCGAATCACAGTTTCACCGGATTGGGAATCCCGCGCGAGTCAACGTCAGCGCGCATTGGTATTATCATCCCCGACAGCACGCTCGACGCGATGCAGCGGCTCGCCGAGCGTCAGGCTTCGTCGGGCGAGGCCGGCCAGTCGAAGATGGAGGGGTTTGAAACCTCCATTCACAAGATCAAGGAGCAAGTGCTGCCGCGCCTGCTCGAGCGCGTCGACCCCGAAGCCGCCGCCACGCTCAACAAGGATGAGCTGGCGGAGGAATTCCGGCCGATCATCGGCGAAGTGCTGGCCGAACTGAAGCTGACACTCAACCGGCGCGAGCAATTCGCGCTGGAAAAAGTGCTGGTCGATGAATTGCTGGGGCTCGGGCCGCTTGAAGAATTGCTCAGCGATCCGACGATTTCCGATATCATGGTCAATGGCCCCGACCAGACCTATATCGAACAAAAGGGCAAGCTGACGCTCGCCAACATTCAGTTCCGCGATGAGGAGCATTTGTTCCAGATCGCGCAGCGTATCTGCAATTCCGTTGGACGCCGTGTTGACCAGACCACGCCGCTCGCCGACGCCCGCTTGAAGGATGGCAGCCGCGTCAACGTGATCGTGCCGCCGCTGTCCTTGCGCGGCACCGCGATTTCGATTCGTAAATTCTCCGCCAAGCCGATCACGATCGACATGATGGCGGGCTTTGGCTCGATGAGCCCGAAAATGGCGACCGCGCTGAAGATTGCGGGGGCGTGCCGGTTCAACATCGTGATTTCGGGCGGCACCGGTTCGGGTAAGACAACGATGCTGAACGCGCTGTCGAAAATGATCGATCCGGGCGAGCGCGTGATCACGATTGAGGACGCGGCGGAACTCCGCCTGCAACAGCCGCACTGGCTGCCGCTTGAAACGCGTCCGCCCAATCTTGAGGGGCAAGGCGAAATCACGATCCGCGATCTGGTGAAAAACTCGCTGCGTATGCGCCCCGACCGAGTGATCCTGGGCGAAATCCGCGGGAGCGAGTGTTTCGATCTGCTCGCCGCGATGAACACGGGCCATGACGGGTCGATGTGCACGCTCCACTCGAACAGCCCGCGCGAGTGTCTGGGCCGTATGGAAAACATGGTGATGATGGGCGACATCAAAATGCCCAAGGAAGCCATCAGCCGCCAGATCGCCGATTCGGTCGACCTGATCGTGCAGGTAAAGCGGTTGCGCGACGGCAGCCGCCGGGTGACCAACATCACCGAAGTCATCGGCATGGAAGGGCCGGTGATCGTGACGCAGGAGCTTTTCAAGTTCGAATATCTGGACGAGACCGCCGACGGCAAAATCATCGGCGAATATCGCGCCATGGGCCTGCGCCCCTATACACTTGAAAAAGCGCGGCAATATGGCTTTGACCAGGCGTATCTTGAGGCGTGCCTGTAACCCCATTCCCGCCCCGGCACGCTAACCGTCGCGGTTAATCATTTCTTTACGTTCGGCTCCGCGATAAGTCTCATGGGGCGATGCGTGTTCGTGTCCTTGCCCTTTGCCTGTTGCCGGTGATGCTGTTCGCACCCGGAGCGGCCCCCATGCCCGGCACGGGCATCGCAACGCTTGCCGATGACGCCGAGGAGCGCTGGGTCGCTTTTGAAATCACGCCCGGCAATCAGATCCGCTTTGTTGCCACCGTCAATGGCGAACATGCGGTTGCGGTACTCGATACAGGCGTCACGGCATCGGTCGTCTCGCCGCGCTTTGCCGCTCGGGCCCGGCTGAAGGTGCAAGCGCGCGGCTCCGCACGAGCAATTGGCGGCGCCGTCCCCTTTGGCTGGGCGGCGACGCGAATGATTGCCTTTGGCGCGCTGAACCGCACTGGCGGCGGGATCACGGTTGCCGCCCTTCCCGCCAGCGCCACCGGCGAAGCGCAGGGGCCCGACATATTGGTGGGGCAGGACTTGCTGGCGCGCCACGCGCTGGAGATTGACTACACCGCGCGCCGCTTTCGCTTGCTCCCGTCGGGGCGGTTGCCATTTCGCGGGGCCATCGCCCCCTTGATGATCGCCCCCGAGGCGCAAGTTTATGTCAGCGAGATCACGATCAACGGGCAGCGACTGCGCCCGATGGTGGTCGATACTGGTGACGGCAGCGCAGTCACGCTTTCACAGCCGTCCTGGCGCGCACTGGGCCCAGCGACTCTGCCGACGACAAGCACCATCGCATATGGGTTGGGCGGGCCGCAGATCAGCACGCTGGCGATCGTACCGATACTGATGGTCGGGCGCATCGAGGCGCGCGCCGTTGAGCTGCGCGTCGAGCCCGCCGGCGGCTTTTCGCAATCCATTGGCGCGGCCGGGCGGATCGGTTCGGGCTTTTTGGAGCGGTATCATGTGCTGCTCGACCCCGGTGCGGGGCGCATGGTGCTGAGCCCGCTGGCGAATGCCGACCAACCCCCGCTGCGTTCGACCAGCGGGTTGTTGACCCGCAATGAGGGGCAGCGGCTGCGCGTGCTCCACGTCATGCGCGGTGGCCCGGCGGCGGCAGCGGGCTGGCGCGAGGGGGAAGCGATCTGCGCGATCGACGGCACGCCGATATCGCCCGATTATGCGCGTGGCAGCCTGAGCGGATGGTCGGTCGGTGCACCAGGCCGCGTCGTCAGCTTTGCGCTGTGCGACGGGACGCAGCGCACGCTGACACTGCGGCACTTTTACTGAGCCGCCCACGCCCGTCCGCCCAAGCGGACGCTTGCATCGCGCGCGACCGAGCGCCACAAGGCGATCGCCCCTCCCCGGGTGCTTAAAGGAGTTTTGCCATGCGCTATCGCTCTCTCGTTGCTCCGCTTGCCGTTGCGGCCCTTGTCGGTGCAGGCGCGCTGATCGCCGCCGCGCCCAAGCCGTCGCCCGCCCTCGTCGCCGCCGTCAAGGCGCCGACCCGCACCCCCGCCAATGTCGCGCGCGACGCGCATCGCCACCCGGCGGAAACGCTCGCGTTTTTCGGCGTGAAGCCAACCGACAAGGTGGTCGAGCTCTGGCCCGCCGGGGGCTGGTATACCGAAATTCTGGTCCCCTATCTTGCCAAGGGCAATTACACGGCGGCCGGGCCGAATGAGCGTTCGCGCGTCGGCATGCAAAAGCTGATGGCCGCCAACCCGACCGTCTATGGCGAGATCAAGTTCGCGACCTTCCCCGGCACCACAGCTGCCGAAAAGGTGGCCGATGGCAGCGTCGATGTCGTCCTCACCTTCCGCAACGTTCATAACTGGAGCTTTGGCGCGACCGATCAGACGCAGGCAGCTTTTGACCAAATGTTTGCGATGCTGAAGCCCGGCGGCACGCTCGGCTTGGTCGAACACCGGTTGCCCGAAAATGCGACCGGGATTACCGAGGCAAAGAGCGGCTATATGAAGCGCTCGACGGTGATTGCCTATGCGACCAAGGCCGGGTTCACGCTCGCCGGGGAAAGCGCCATCAACGCCAATCCAAAGGATACGCACGACTATCCAAAGGGGGTTTGGACGCTGCCCCCCAATTTTGCCGAGGCCGATAAGGACCGAGCGAAATATGCGGCCATCGGCGAAAGCGACCGCATGACATTGAAATTCATCAAGCCAAAGCAGTAAGCAGGTGCCCCCGGCCAGAACGCTGGCCGGGGGCATTACCCCTATTGTTTGTAGACCACCCCGGCCCGCATCACGAAGCTGACCCGTTTCAAAGCGCGCACATCCGCCAGCGGATCGCCCGCAACCGCGATCAGATCGGCGCTCTTGCCGGGTTCGATACTGCCAACATCGCCCGCTACGCCCAGCAGATCGGCGGCGTTGACTGTGGCCGCGACGATGGCCTGCGCCGGTGTCATGCCGTGCTTCACCATCAATTCGAATTCATCGGCGTTGCGACCGTGTTTTGACACACCGGCGTCGGTGCCGAACGCGATCTTGACGCCGGCTGGCACCGCCTTTTCCAGCGCCTTGCCCGTGATGGAGATGCGCCAGTCGATCTTTGCGCGCACTTCTGGCGGATAGGCATTGGGATTGGCGGCGATCCGATCAAGATAGCCGTTCACCGTCGACAAGGTGGAGACATAATAAGCGCCCGTTCGTTTGAATAAGGCGATCGCCTCATCATCCATCAACGTGCCATGCTCGATCGAGTCGGCACCGGCGCGTAGCGCAAGGATGATACCGTCCGCGCCATGGGCGTGGACCGCGACTTTCTTCCCATAAAGATGCGCGGTGTCGACGATCGCCCGGACTTCGTCGTCGAACATCTGCTTGCCCAGCCCTGCGCCAATCCGGCTGTTGACGCCGCCGGTCGTCGCAATCTTGATGACATCGACACCACGCCCGATTTGCAGACGAACCGCCTTTCGGCATTCATCGGGTCCGTCGCACAGATTATCGTGCGGGATCACTTCGGCGATATCGTCGTTCAGCCCCAGCCGCGCATCCATGTGTCCCGATGTGGTCGAGATGGATCGACCGGCATCGATGATCCGCGGCCCGCCGACCCATCCGCGCGCAATCGCCTCTCGCAGCGCGAGCGTCGCGCCGTCATCGCCCAGGTTACGCACTGTCGTGAACCCGGCCTGGATCGTCTTTTGCGCGTTCCAATATGCTTCAAAGGCACCGAGTTGGCGAGATTCGGTAAAGCCGGCTAGCAACCCCTCCTGCCCGGCCCGGTCCGAGCTGAGATGAACGTGCGCATCGATCAGGCCGGGCAGGACATAACGGTCCTTCAGATCGATCAGCGTTGCACTGGCGGGGGCCGGTGCAAAGCCGTCGAGCACCGAAACCACCTTGCCGCCCCGCAGCACGACCGTGCTGGGGCCGCGCATGGCCTGGCCCGGACGGTCGAGCAAATGTCCGGCATGGACGTAGACGATCGCCCCGGTGGGCAGAGGCGGGGCGGGGGGAGTTTGAGCACCGACCGGTGACGCGGCGATCGACGTCAACGCAACGGCGAGCAAGGCGACATGAGGGTATGTCAATGCCGAGTCCTTCCAGCAGCAATTGCCGGAAATGCCCGGCAGATTAACCGAGTTTGTCTACCTTTGCCTGCAATTCGGCAAGCTGCAACTTCAATGTTGCGATTTCGTCGTCCTTGGTCGCCGCCGACCCCGGTGCCGACGGCTTGAACGCCGACGTCGCCGCTTCGATCATTTCCATGTTGCGCTTAGCGATTTCGGCAAAGGGCGAATGAGCAAAGGCGCCCTCGACTGCAGATTTGAACTGCGCATGGTTACGGCGAAACCCCTCCATCGACGCTTCGAGATAACCGGGCACCATCGCCTGCATCGAATCGCCATACATGGAAATTAGCTGTCGCAGGAAATTGACCGGGAGCATCGATGCGCCGCGCGACTCCTCCTCCATGATGATCTGAGTCAGCACATTATGGGTGATGTCATCCTCGGTCTTGGCATCGACTACCTTAAAGTCGCGCCCCTCGCGCGTCATGGTCGCAAGATGTTCGAGCGTGATATAGGATGAAGTTTCGGTGTTATAGAGACGCCGATTGGCGTATTTTTTGATGATGACAACGCCATCAGCCGACGTCTTTTTCATAAAAACGGTCCTCGCGCATGGATGACACTGCTGTATCACCATTTTCTGCGGCATCGCAACACGGGCCACGCCCGCTGCCCCTGTTTCTTGAGATGTTACGCCACGAAACGGCCGACGACCCGGTGCGGCAACGCACCGCCCTGGCCGGGCTGGCCGCGTATCAACGCGCGGTGCGGGCGATGCCGCCGCAGCTCCCGCCTGCGTGCCACCAGGCCGGGCGCGCGGTACTGCGTGATTATGGCGGCGCAGGCGCACCGGTGCTGTTCATCCCCTCGCTCATCAACCCGCCCTACATTCTTGACCTGGCGCCCGAACAATCATTGCTGCGTTGGCTGGCAGCGCGAGGGCACCGGGTGCTGCTGCTCGACTGGGGCACACCCGCGCCCAAGGATCGCGCCGCTGACATCACGGCGCATGTGACCGATCTAGTCGTGCCACTCGCAAACGCGCTGGCCGCGCCGCCGGTGCTGGTGGGCTATTGCCTGGGCGGCACGATTGCGGCGGCAGCGGCCAGCGTGATGCCGGTCGCGGGCCTCGCGATGATTGCCGCCCCCTGGCATTTTTCGGGCTTTGGCGAGGGCGCGCGCGCGCGCATCGCCGCGCTTTGGGCGCAGGTCCAGCCGATGTGCACGGCGCTCGGGCTGGTGCCGATGGAGGTGCTGCAAAGCGGGTTCTGGGCGCTCGACCCCGCGCGCACCATCGGCAAATATGAGGCTTTTGCCGCTCTGCCCGCCGATAGTGACGCCGCACGCCGGTTTGTTGCGCTGGAGGACTGGGCGAATGGCGGTGCGCCGCTGCCCTATGCGGCCGGCGCGCAGATGTTTGATTTCTTTGCCAATGACATGCCCGGCCGGGGTGTGTGGACGGTGGGGGGGCGGGCGGTTGACCTCGCGGCGCTCGCCTGCCCAACGGTCGATTTCGTCTCGACCACCGACCGCATCGTGCCGGATGCGAGTGCGGCGGGCTTTGCCGACCGCCGAGAGCTGCACGCCGGGCATGTCGGGATGGTCGTTGGCAGCACCGCACAAGCACAGCTTTGGGCACCGCTTGATGACTGGATTAGCAGCATCACCGGGCGTAGATAGAAGCGCATAACCATAATCCCGACCGCCAACCCGATAGGAGAACCCCATGACCGATATCGTCATCACCGCCGCCAAGCGCACCCCCGTTGGCAGCTTCAACGGCGCCTTTGGGACCACGCCTGCGCACGAACTGGGCCGGGTCGCGATTGAGGCGGCGCTCGCGCAGGCCGGGCTGAGCGGCGAGGACGTGTCGGAAGTGATTCTGGGCCAGGTGCTCACCGCCGCCCAAGGGCAGAACCCCGCGCGGCAGGCCTCGATGGCAGCCGGCATCCCCAAGGAAGTGCCGGCGTGGAGCGTCAACCAGGTATGCGGTTCGGGCCTGCGCGCGGTCGCGCTTGCCTATCAAGCGATCGCGAGCGGCGACGCGACCATCGTGGTCGCGGGCGGGCAGGAGTCAATGAGCCTTGCCCCCCATGCCCAATTCCTGCGCGGGGGTCAGAAAATGGGCGATCTCAGCCTCGTCGACACGATGATCAAGGACGGGCTGATTGACGTGTTCAACGGTTATCACATGGGGATCACTGCCGAAAATCTGGCCGAACAATATCAGGTCACGCGCGCCGATCAGGATGCGTTCGCCGTCGCCTCGCAAAACAAGGCGTCCGCCGCGCGCGCCGAGGGCCGCTTCAAGGACGAAATCGCCCCCGTCACGGTCAAGGGCCGCAAGGGCGACACGATCGTCGAGCAGGACGAATATATCCGCGACGGCGCCACGGTGGAGGGTGTGTCCGGTCTTAAGCCCGCCTTCAAAAAGGACGGCACCGTCACCGCCGCCAATGCCAGCGGCCTGAACGATGGTGCCGCAGCCCTTGTCGTCACGACGCGCGCCGAGGCCGAAGCGCGCGGCATGACCGTGCTCGCCCGCATTGCGAGCTGGGCCTCGGCCGGGGTTGACCCGTCGATCATGGGGATTGGACCGGCGCCAGCGGTGCGCCGCGCACTGGAGAAAGCGGGCTGGTCCATCGGCGATCTCGACCTGATCGAATCAAACGAAGCCTTTGCCGCGCAAGCGCTTTCGGTGAACAAGGAACTGGGCTGGGACGCGAGCAAGATCAACGTCAATGGCGGCGCGATCGCAATTGGCCACCCGATCGGCGCTTCGGGCGCACGCGTGTTGACCACGCTGCTTTACGAAATGGCGCGTCGCGACGCGAAAAAGGGGCTGGCGACGCTGTGCATCGGCGGCGGCATGGGGATCGCGGTCTGCGTTGAGCGCTGAGTCGGGACGGCGCCGCATCGCCGCCTGCGGGACGGACAGCGACTGAAACAATCCGGGGCGTGATGCACCAACGGGCGATGGCGTTCCCGCCGCGTCCGAGGCGTCACGCCCCACCCCCCTTGCAAGGCAAAAAACCACCTCGCGCAACACATTGTCGGGGACCAGGCTGAAGTTGGAACATCGATGCCACGAAACCTTATAAATTGAGTCATTATTTTAACTGATTGAATATTTATGACGATCTGCGGCGTCTTCGCGAACAACGCGGCGTAATTTTATTACATAATTGAACCGGTTTCAGACCGTGACAATCATACAACAGCCGAGATCGAAATTTCTCAAAAGGCGGAGAAATCCTGCTTTTCGGCCTTGCGCTCCACGTCCGATGTCGATTTGATGACAGATCTAAGTTCATCAATGAAAACTAATGGGGCAATCGAATGACATTGAAGAAGCTTTTGAGCGCGACGGCGCTCGTGGGGGCGCTGGCAGGCCTTCCCGCCGTGGCGTTTGCGCAAACCGCGCCGACACCCGCCGCACAAGAGCCGTCCACGGCGACCAGCGATGCGGATGACAAGTCCGAAGACGATGTGGTGGTCACCGGATCGCGCATTAAGCGGTCAGCCTTTGAAAATCTCGAGCCGACGCTGTCAATCGATGCGACCTATCTCGAAAACCGCAACCTGACGAACGTTGCCGACGCGCTGAACGAATTGCCGGGCTTCCGCGGTTCGGTAACGCCAAATGGCGGGCAAGGCGGCTTCGGTCAGGGCGTGAACTTCATCAACTCGTTCGGGCTTGGCACGCAGCGCACGCTGACCCTGTTCAACGGTCGCCGGGTGGTTTCGTCGAACGTGACCACAATTTTCGGTAACGCCCAGCCGGGGACGCAGGTCGACCTGAACATCATCAACCCGATTCTCGTCGAGCGGATCGACCGCGTGTCGATCGGCGGTGCGCCGATTTACGGGTCGGACGCGATTGCCGGCACGCTGAACGTCATCACCAAAAAGCGGTTCAAGGGCCTTGAACTTCGCCTGACGGCGGGCGTTACCGAATTCGGCGACAATTTCACTTACAACGCCTCGGGTGCTTATGGCCGTGATTTTGCCGATGGCCGGGGTAACATCTCGATCGCGGCAAATTATTCGGAAGTCCGTGGGCTGTTGACCAACGACCGCCCCTTCCTCGCAAATGGCGTCGGCGGGCAGCTCAACCCCAGCTCCGCGCTCGCGGCTCAGCTTGGGCCGGTCGGCCGCACGCCCGGCAATGACGGCCGCGTCAATCCCAATATCGGCTTCAACGACAGCGCGACCGACGGATTCCCCGGCACTATCCTCGTCACCGGCGCGGGTATTCCCTCGCTCAGCCGCGGCGGCGTTATCGCCAATATCGGTGCGCTGCGTCCGCTCGACTTCAACTTCCAATTCGCGCCCGATGGCACGTTGGTGCCCTATAATCGCGGCACCCTCTTTGCAGGTCCCATCACCTCGGCGGCATCGCGTAGCGCCAACGGCAATGCGTTTCTGTTCAATGATTTTACGCAGATCACCAGCAATCTTCGTCGTTTTTCGGCCAATATCTTCACCAATTACCAGTTGACGGACAATATCCGGCTCTTTGCGGAAGGGTTGTACTTCTCCGGCCGCGGTGACGAACTGATTCAGCAGCAATCGTTCCAGTCGACCCTGTTCGGCGGTGCCAGCGCGGCGCTGACCTTCAGTGTCAACAACCCGCTGTTGACGGCGCAGGCGCGCAATCTGCTGGTCGCCAATGGCTACTCCACTTTCCGTGTCAGCCGCATCAACCTTGACCTGGGCGACGCAACGGGTGTGTCGGTCAACGATCTCTATCGCTTCGTTGGCGGCGCGGACGGAGATTTCAAGCTGTTTGGCCGCGACTTCAACTTTGAAGTTTCGGGCGTTTATGGTCGCAACGATTTCCGCGATATCTCGCAGCAGATCAATCAGCAGAATTTCGTCAACGCCATCAATGGTTGCGTCGTCAATCCGGCGGTCAACGCGACGCCGGGCTTTACCCCGGTGGCCGATCCGAACTGCGTGCCGCTCAGCGTCTTTGGTGAGGGCGCGCCGTCACAAGCCGCGCAAAATTATGTCATTCAGAACACGATCGCGCGCAGCAAGATCGAACAATGGGTGTTCAACGCCAACGTTGGTGGGTCGCCGTTTGACCTGTTCGGCAACAAGGTCGATTTCAACATCGGTTACGAACACCGTGAGGAAGCGGCTGCGTTCAACCCCGATCCGTTCCTGGTGGCGGGGCTTGGGCGTTCGGTGGCGATTTTGCCGACCAGCGGCCGCTATGCGGTGAACGAAGTATTCGGCGAATTCCTGTTGCCGATCTTTACCCCGAAAAATGACTTCTTCTTCCACAACCTCGAAATTTTCGGTCGTGGTCGCTATGTCAACAACACGATCAACGGTGGCTTCTTTGCCTGGGCGGCGGGCGGATCGTTCTCGCCGATCAAGGATGTGCAGTTCCGCGGTAACTTCACCCGGTCGTTCCGTGCGCCGTCGATCGTTGAATTGTTTGCGCCAGTGACGAACACCTTCGTGACCGTGCCCGATCTTTGCGCCCCCGGTGCGATCGGCGCTGGCCCGGTCCCTGCAACCCGCACTCGCAATTGTAATGCGTTCCTGGCGGCCTTCCCGGGCGGTACCCCGCTGAGTGCGGCGACGGCAACGGTGCCGGGTCGTAGCGGCGGCAACGCGCTGTTGCGTAACGAAGAAGCCAATAGCTACACCTTCGGCGTCATTTTCCGCCCGAGCTTCGTGCGTGGCTTCAGCGTGTCGGTTGACTATCTGAACATCTCGCTCAAGCAACCGATCGCCAACTTGACGGTGGCGAACATCGCCAACGGGTGTTTCGACAACGAAAATTTCAATCTAGCTGATCCGGCTAACGGCAATGGCTTCTGTTCGCTGATCCGCCGTGATGCCAATGGGCAGGTGCCGGCCGACCCCGCAAATCCTGCGGTCACCGCCGGCTTTGTCAACGGTCAGGCGATCCTGTTCGAAGGCATTCAGAGCAGCCTCGATTACAACACCAAGCTGAGCGGGTTGAACCTGCCCGGTTCGCTGTCGCTGTCGGGTGAATTGTTCGTGGTGCTGCGCCGTATCGTCGACACCACCGGTATTGCCCCGGCGCGCTCCGACGGCACGGTTGGCGATCCTACGTTCCAGGGTCAGGCGCGACTGGTATATTCGAACAACGGGTTCGCGTTTAACACCAACATCAACTATGTCGGTCAGCAGTTGGTATCGCGGTTCAACCGCGCGCCGCAGCCAAACGACACGCGCG
>DHHS01000053.1:0-3836 GCA_002403415.1 Sphingomonas sp. UBA4766
CCATTGCCTCCATAATCAGCGCCGCCTCCAGCCGACCAAGGTTGATACCGCCCGACTCCTCGCTCACATAAATCGCCGCAAAGCCGAGTTCGGCGGCCGCCTTTATCGTGTCGCGCGGAAAGATGTGCTTTTCATCCCATTCGGCGGCAAAGGGCGTGATCCGGTCAGCAGTGAACCGGCGCGCCAGATCCTGAATCTCGCGCTGATCGTCGGTGAGATCGAATTGGGTCATGCGCCGCCCTTAAGCCAATTTACACGCGCTTTGAAGCGGCATGATCGGATGACTGCGCGCTCCCCGTATCGGCGCGGGTGGACGCTTGCCCGCGCTCTGGTCATAAGAGCGGGTGATGGAGAGTCTGCCCCTAATCGACAGCGTGATGCGGCTCATCACCATCGGCCAGATGGCGCTGATTGCGATGGTGATTGGACGCGGCGCGGCCCCGCGGCGGTTCCGCGTGTCGGCTGTCGCGCTGATGGTGTCGCTGATCGCGTTCATGACCGTTTCGACGCCGCTTTTCGATCTGTCCGAGGGCGCTTGCTGGCGCATCCCCGAGCTGTTGTCGCAAAGCGCGCCGCTCTTGCTGTGGGTGTTTGCGCATTATCTGTTTGAACGCGAATTGCCGCGCATCGCAGTCGTCGCGGTCGGTGTGTGCGTGATTGGCTGCTGGACCTATTTTTCGTGGCTCCACACCGGCAATGCCACCGCACTCGCCGTGGTCGGCACTGTGCAGCGGGTGGTGCAGTTCGGCCCCGTCGTGCTCGCGTTGCGCATCGCGATCAGCCAGTGGGGCAACGACCTGGTCGAAAAGCGGCGCTTGCTGCGCGCCGTGTTCGTCGGATTGGTCGGCTGCATGTCGCTGGCAGAGCTCATCAAGGAGGTTTTTTACGGCTTTTTCGGCAGCCCGCCCCTGTTCGCGATCGGCTTTGCCGCGGCGGGCATGGTGTTGAGCGCGGTGGTCGGCGCGATGTTATTACAGGCCGACCCCGATTTGCTGTTCGATCCCGCCAAGCCCGCCGCTCCCACGCCCATGCTGACCCCATCGGAGCAAGTGCTGAAGGCAAAGCTTGACGCCGCGATGGCGGGCGGCATTCACCGCGAAACCGGGCTGACGATCGGGATGCTGGCAAGCCGCCTTGCTGTCCCCGAACACCGGCTGCGCGCGCTGATCAATCAACGCATGGGCCATCGCAATTTCGCCGCGTTCTTGAACCTCCACCGCATTGCCGATGCCCGGGTGATGCTGGCCGATCCGACGCTCGTTGACCTGCCGATTCTGACGATCGCGATGGATTTGGGCTATGGCAGCGTGGCCCCCTTTAACCGCGCGTTTCGCGACACGATCGGCCAGACGCCAAGCGATTATCGGCGCACCGTCTTTGTTGAAAAAAGCTGATCGATTTCGAAAATGATCCGATATTCCTGGCCGCGCCGCGACACCGCCGCTGCACCGCGACAGACAGCGCCCATCATTTATGGAGTTTGCGATGGACTATTTCCTCACCCCGCAATTTTGGTTCGGCATTGCCAACAGCATCCGATGGGCGGTGCAGATCGAGTTTACCCGCTATCTGATCGCGGCGGCGGGCTTGACCATTCTGTATGCGCTCATCAACCGCTGGATTGAGCATCGCCGGATTCAGCGCAACAAGGCGACAATCGCTGATCGCTGGCGCGAATTTCGCCGGTCGTTTGAGACGATTCTGGTCTTTTCCCTCGTCAACCTCCTGACCTTTGCGATGTTGCAAGCGGGCTGGCTCCCCATCGCGGACGGGGCGCCGGTGCTCGGCATCCTGATCGCGCAGGTGGTGGCGATGGTGATTATGCATGACACGTGGTTTTACTGGATGCACCGCGCGCTGCACCTGAAAGCGTTGTTCCGCCGCGCCCATGCGACCCATCATGTCAGCCGCACGCCGACGAGCTGGGCGGCCTATAGCTTTGCACCGATTGAGGCGGTGTTCGAGAGCATTTATGTGCCTGCGATGTTCATCCTCATCGCCAATATCGCGCCAATGCAGCCCTGGGCGATCTTCATTTTCCTCGGCCATCAAATCGCGCGCAACGTGATTGGCCATTCAGGGTTCGAGCTGGCGTGGAGCGGCTTTACCCGCTCACCGCTGACCGGCTGGCTGACGACCACCACCCACCACGACCTGCACCATACCGAAGGGCGGTATAATTTCGGGCTCTACTTCACCTGGTGGGACCGGCTGATGGGGACCGAGCATCCGAAATATCATGAACGGTTCGAAGCGGTGGTCGGGCGCTCGCGGGCAGAGGTGGCGAGAGAAGCGGCGGCGGGGGCCTAACCCCCCGCCAACTCGCTCAGCATTGCAGGGGTCAGCACCTGCGGCAGGATTTCGGGCTTGTCCGCCCCCGGCTTGTAGAACAAATAGAGCGGCACGCCCGCGCGGTTGTGCTGTTCGATAAAGCGGCCAAGCTTGGGATCGCCATCGGTCCAGTCGCCCACCATCACCGCGACGTCATGCTTGGCAAAGGCGGCCTTCACCTGATCGGTGTCGATCGCGACACGTTCGTTGACTTTGCAGGTCAGGCACCAGTCGGCGGTAAAATAGGCGAATACCGGCCGCCCCTTTGCGCGTGCTTCAGCAAGTTTTTCCTCGCTGAACATCGCCTTGTTCTCGGCCGCGAGTGCAGCGGCCCCAGCCGCGCCCTTCGGCACCGGGCGCACTGCATAAGCGGTTGCCCCCGTCACCGCGACCAGCGCAACGACGCTCAGCCAATGCGCCGACAGGCCGCTATGCTGGCGCTTGCCGACGATGAACAGCACCACCGCCACCCCCAGCGCACCGAGCAGGCCGAGCGTGATCCCGTCAACGCCTGCTTCACCGCCCAGCACCCACGCCAGCCAGATCGCGGTCAGGCCCATCGGCACGGCAAGGATTTGGCGGAAAGTTTCCATCCATGTGCCCGGTCGTGGCAATGCCTTGCGCAGGGCCGGCACAAAACCGATCGCGAGGAAGGGCAGCGACAGCCCCAGCCCCAGTCCGGCAAACACCGCCAGTGCCGCGGGCCAGGGCAGCACGAGCGCCGCGCCCAGTGCTGCGCCCATGAACGGCCCGGTGCACGGGGTCGCGATGATCGCCGCCAGCGCGCCAGTGGCAAACGCCCCGCTCGCGCCGCTCGCCGAATCGACAAATGCCGGCGTCGGAATCTCGAACAACCCCGCCAGATTCAGCGTCAGCGCAATCACCAGCAGCAACAGGACAATGATCGTCGCCGGGTTCTGCAACTGAAATGCCCAGCCAACCGCCGCACCGCCGGCCCGCAGCGCCAGGATCATCGCGCCCAGCCCGACAATCACCGTCAGCGCACCCGCCGTATAGGCCAGCGCCTCGCGCCGCGCCGCGCCTTCATCGACCGACCCCTTGGCAAGACTGAGAGCCTTCAGGCTCAGGATCGGGAAAACGCACGGCATGATGTTGAGGATAAGGCCGCCGAGCAGCGCGCCACCCAGCGCGAGCAGCGTCGCCACCAGAACGCCGTTTTCCGGCCCGGCTGATGATCCGTCCGCGCCCCCGCCAGCTGCAACCGCACCCGGCGATGCGGACACCAGCACGCCCTTTTGCGGGCCGATTCGCAGCACGCCCTCGATCGGTCCTGCACCCGGCTTCAACACTTCGGTTGAAATGACCAGCCGGTCGCCGTCGCGCTCGACCTTTTGCGGAGCGGCATAGTTCAGCCGGTCCGGGGTGATCGGAAAGAAATAAGCGTCCTTCAGCGGCGCGGTCGCGGGATAGGGAATGCCGATGCGCAAGCCCTTGCCGTCGATCTGATAGCTGCTCGCCATGCCGATCGGCTTGGGCAGCGCCTG
>DHHS01000053.1:4130-5982 GCA_002403415.1 Sphingomonas sp. UBA4766
TCAGCGCCTGCCGGTAAACATCGAACTGCGCACGCCGTGCCGGATCGATCGCGCCGTCGCCGACGATCAGGTCGATCGACAGATCGGCCGCCTCGGGCTGGCAAATCTCCTCGGTGCAGACCAGATATTGTGTCTTGAGCTTAATGGGCAGCTTGGTGCCCACGGCCACCCCCTTGGGCACGTTGAGCGTGACGAGCACGGTATAGCGTTGCTCGAACACATAATTCATCAGCTCGGCAACGATCAGCGTCGTCGGGACGGGATAGCGCGGCGCGTCGGCGGTGACGCCTGCGGGCAGCGACCAATCGAGCTTGGCGGCAAAGCCCGCATCGCCCGGATTCTGCCAATACCCGTGCCAGCCGGGCTGTGGCGTTGCGTCATAGGCAATTGTCACGCTTTGCCCCGGCGCCGGGCGATCGGTCTCCGCCATCAGTTTCAGCGCGATGTGCGGCCCTTTTGAAAACGGGTCGGGGGCTTGGGCGGTCGCAGGCGCGACAACCCCCAGCCACATCAGCGCCGTCACAATAGCGAAACCAAGAGCGCGCATCGGATGATCCTTGTGATGTCCTTGCGCGCCGGTGCATAGCCGGTGGCGAACGCGCGAGGCAACCGCCGCACAAGGGGAGTTCAGATGAAAGTGAATGCCATATTATTCGCCAGCGCGCTCGCATTTGTTACACCCCTTTGCGTCGCGACGGCACATGCTCAAGACGCGGCGACACCCGCGCCTGCCCCCACGGCCCCGCGCGCTGCGCCAAAGCTGATCGTCACGATTTCGGTCGATCAGCTTTCGGCTGATCTGTTCGCCGAATATCGCAGCCACTGGACCGGCGGGTTCAAACGGCTGCTAAGCGGGGCTGTGTTCCCGAGCGGCTATCAAAGCCATGCCGCGACCGAGACGTGCCCCGGCCATTCCACCATCCTGACCGGCGCGCGGCCCGCCCGCAGCGGCATCATCGCCAATAACTGGGTCGATCTGCGCACCGCCCGCACGGACAAGAGCATTTATTGTGCCGAAGATGAAAGCATCGCCGGGTCGAACTCGGTCGCCTATACCGTGTCGGACACGCATTTGCTGGTGCCGACCCTTGGCGAGCGGATGAAGGCCGCCAATCCTGCCACGCAAATCGTCTCCGTCGCGGGCAAGGACCGCGCCGCCGTGATGATGGGCGGACACAAGGTGGACGAGCTATGGTGGTGGGACGGTCGCAAATTCGCCAGCTATGCCGGGCGTGCCACGCCCGAGGCGGTCGCGCGCACCAATGCCGCGGTTGCTGACAAGATCGCCGCCGGGCAATTGCCCATCGACGCGCCCGATTATTGCCGCACGCGCAACCGCGCGGTCGCGATTGGCGGGGGCAAGACGGTGGGCACTGGCCGGTTTGAGCGCGCGCCCGGCGACACCCGCGCCTTCCGCGCCTCCCCCGAATCGGATGGCGCGGTGTTCAGCCTGGCGGCCGCCCTTGTACAGGAAAAGGGGCTGGGCAAGGGCGTTGCGACCGACCTCATCGCGATTGGCGCGTCGGCGACCGATTATATCGGTCACACTTACGGCACCGAGGGCAATGAGATGTGCCTGCAACTTGCAGCACTAGATGAAACCATGGCCGACTTCTTTGAAAAGCTCGATTCGCTGGGGATCGATTATGAAGTCGTGCTGACCGCCGACCATGGCGGCCATGACTTGCCAGAGCGTCACCGCGACCACGCCGCCCCCGATGCCGCGCGGATCGACCCCGCACTCAACCCGAAGGGGATTGGTGCGCAGGTGGCCGCCCGGTTAAAGCTGACCGGCGAAATCCTGTTCGGTGATCCGGTGGGCGATGTGTGGATCGATGCCAAGTTGACGAGC
>DHHS01000053.1:6261-21307 GCA_002403415.1 Sphingomonas sp. UBA4766
GGCGATGTGTGGATCGACCCCAAGTTGACGAGCGCGCAGCGAGCCGCCGTGACGCGCGAAGCTCTTGCCCTCTACCGCGCGCATCCCCAAGTCGCCGCCGCCTTCAGCCGCGCCGAAATTGAGGCCGCCCCCGCACCCGCTGGCCCCGCCGACACCTGGAGCCTGATCGACCGCGCCAAGGCGAGCTTTCACCCGGCACGATCGGGCGATCTGGTCGTGGCGCTCAAACCCCGCATCACGCCAATTGCCGATCCGTCGCGCGGCTATGTCGCAACCCACGGCTCCTTCTGGGACTATGACCGGCGCGTGCCGATCGTCTTCTGGCGCAAGGGCATGACGAGTTTCGAACAGCCGCTCGCGGTCGAAACGGTCGACATCGCACCGACACTCGCCGCGACCATCGGCATGACGATCCCGCGCGCGGAGATTGACGGGCGCTGTCTCGATCTTGATCCGGGCGTTGCGGATACGTGCCGGTGAGCGGCGTGTCGCTCGCTATCCGGCGAGTGATCCTGTTCACGCCCAATTTAGCCGATATGACCCACTTCTATCGGGATATCCTGGGCCTGAAAGTCGTCGGCGCGGAACCCGGCTGGCTCGACCTTGACGGGGGCGGCTGTCGGCTGGCGCTGCATGAAGCGCAGTTCGACGGGGCGGAAGGTCCTGCCAAGATCGCCTTTTTCGCCGAAGACGTGGCGGCCGCGCGGGCTGATCTGATCACACGCGGCGCCACCGGATTTGGTGAAGTGAAGGTGTTCGGCACCTTGCGGCTGTGCGACGGCGTCGATCCCGATGGCAATACCGTCCAGCTGTCGAACCGCCCCTAGCGCACCTCGAACGGGCGCACACCGCGTCCCAACGTGTTTGCGCCCAGCGCCAGCCGCTGGTGGCTCAGGTCCGCCACGAACGCGGGCGAGCGCGTCTCGCCCGGCGCGAGCGACGCGCGGTTGCCCTCGACGCGCAAGCCCGCAGCCGAATAGGTGCGCGCTTCGGCGGCGACCGCGATGAAGGCGGTCCAGTTTTCCTTGTTCCGCCCCTGCACGAAGATGTTGTTGGCGATCAGGCCCGTGCCCCCTTCCGACAGGTCGATCATGTAATTGGTGTTGCGTCCCTGCGTGTCGTCGAAACTATTGTCGGTAATCGAGATGCGCGGTGTGCGCAGCTTGACATAATGCCCGCCGCGCCCGCGCTCGAACCGGCTGCGCGTGACAGTAATCTGGCCCTTGTTGGCAAGGTAGATGCTGTGCGCGCAATCAGGCGTCTGGTCGCACTGGCCAAGCCCGCTGAAGGTCGAGCGATCGATCGTGATCCGCTGCGCTGTCCCCTCGCCGCCCAGAATCCCTTCCTGGCTGTTCAGAAACGTCGAATTGATGACGGTCAGGTCGCCAATCTCGGTGCGGATGCCCGCGCCATTGCCATCGGGGACATTGATGTTGCGAAAGATGATCCCGTCGACCACCGATCCGCGCCCGCGCAGCACCAGCGCCGCCTTGTCCTCGCACGCGACGCCATCGAATATGACGGTGCCGGGGGTAATCGCCTTGAACGTCACCTTGCCCCAAGTCTGGACCGCGCACTCGCGGTACGTGCCCGGCGCGATCAGGATGGTCGACTGCGTAAATTCGCCGCGCGGGCCAGCGGCGGCCAGCGCCTGCTCCAGATGCGCGAACCCCTCGCCCGTCTCGGCGATGGTAAAGGGCGCGCGGGTTTGCTGCGCGAGTGCGGGCGCAGTGAGGACAAGCGCGATCAGGGGGAGGACGGGGCGCATCGGCAAGCTCCTTTGGATGCCCTGCGATGCCCCAATTCCGCCGATTTCGGAAGGGAGATAGAGCGTTAACGCTGGCGCTGCCCCGGCGTGGCACAGCGGACGCAGGCGTTAACCGGTGCCCTAATCCAAATTCGGCCGCAGCCAGCGTTCCGCCGTCGCCACATCCACTCCGCGCCGCGCCGCGTAATCCGCCACCTGGTCGGGGCCGATCCGCGCCACGCCGAAATATTCGCTCTGTGGGTGCGCGAAGTAGAAGCCGCTGACCGCCGCCGTCGGCAGCATCGCGAAGCTTTCGGTCAGCGACACGCCGGTCGCGTGGTGCGCATCGAGCAGCTTGAACAGGATCGGCTTGGTGCTGTGATCGGGGCAGGCGGGATAGCCGGGCGCGGGGCGGATGCCGCGATATTGCTCCTTGATGAGCGCCTCGGGCGTCAGCTGCTCGCCCGCCGCATAGCCCCAAAGCTCGGTGCGGACATGCGCGTGCAGCCGCTCGGCAAAGGCCTCGGCGAAGCGATCGGCGAGCGCCTTGAGCAAAATGTCCGAATAATCGTCGATCGCCGCCTTGAACTTGGCGAGATGCGGCTCGATGCCGTGGATCGAGACGGCGAAGCCGCCGATCCAGTCGCCGTCGTGGTCGATGAAATCAGCGAGGCACATATTCGCCCGCCCCTCGCGCTTCGCGATCTGCTGACGCAGAAAGGGGAGCCGCACGTGATCCTCGTTATCGAGGTGGAGCATCACATCGTCGCCATCGCGCGCGCACGGCCAGAAACCGCAGACACCGCGCGCGGTCAGCCATTTTTCGTCGATGATCCGCGCCAGCATCGCCTGCGCATCGGCATAAAGAGCGCGCGCGCTGTCGCCGACAATCGCGTCGTCGAGGATTGCCGGAAAGTTCCCCGCCAGCTCCCAGGCGCGGAAAAACGGCGTCCAGTCGATGTAGCTCGCCAGATCGGCCAAATCCCAATCGCGGAACACATGCACGCCGGGATGCTTGGGCGCGGGCGCCTTCAGGCTCATGTCGGCGTCAAAGCCATTGTCGCGGGCACGCTCGATCGGGAGCAGATCGTTCTGCCCCTTGCCCTCGCGCGCGGCACGCACGGCGGCGTAGTCGGCACCGGTCTTCGCGACGAACTCATCGCGGATTGTATCGCTGACCAGCGTGGTTGCCACCCCAACCGCCCGGCTCGCGTCGAGCACATGCACGACAGGCCCCGAATAAGCGGGCGCGATGCGCAACGCGGTGTGGACCTTTGACGTGGTGGCCCCCCCGATCAGCAGCGGCATCGTCATGTTTGCGCGCGCCATTTCCTCCGCCACCGTCACCATCTCGTCGAGGCTCGGGGTAATAAGGCCCGACAGGCCGATCATGTCGGCGTCATTTTCGTTCGCGGCCTCCAAAATCTTGGTCCACGGCACCATCACGCCGAGGTCAACCACGTCAAAGCCGTTGCACTGCAACACGACGCCGACAATGTTCTTGCCGATGTCGTGCACGTCGCCCTTGACGGTCGCCATGATGATCTTGCCCTTGCCCTTGGCGCCGGGTTCCTTGGCGGCTTCAATATACGGGAGCAGGTGGGCGACCGCCTTTTTCATCACCCGCGCCGATTTGACGACTTGGGGCAGGAACATCTTGCCTGAACCAAACAAGTCGCCGACGACGTTCATCCCGTCCATCAACGGGCCTTCGATCACTTCGATGGGTTTGGCGTAAAGCTGCCGCGCTTCCTCGGTATCATCGACAACATAAGCGTCGATCCCCTTGACCAGCGCGTGTTCGAGCCGCTTGGCAACGCCCCAGCCGCGCCACTCCTCCGCCGCTTTTTCCGCGACCGCATCGGTGCCGCGATACCGCTCGGCCAGCGCCACCAGCCGCTCACCGGCGTCGGCATCGCGGTTGAGGATCACATCCTCGCACGCGGTGCGCAATTCGGGGTCGATCGTATCATAGACGTCGAGCTGCCCGGCATTGACGATCGCCATGTCCATGCCCGCCGGGATCGCGTGATAGAGGAACACGCTGTGCATCGCTCGGCGCACCGGCTCATTCCCGCGAAAGCTGAATGAGAGGTTGGACAGCCCGCCAGAGATATGGACATGCGGGCAGCGCGCCTTGATGTCACGACAGGCTTCGATAAAATCGACGGCGTAGTTATTATGCTCCTCTATCCCCGTGGCGACGGCAAAGATATTGGGGTCGAAGATAATGTCTTCGGGCGGAAAGCCGATGCCCGTCAGCAGCTTATAGGCGCGCTCGCAAATCTCGACCTTGCGCGCGCGGGTGTCAGCCTGCCCGACTTCGTCAAACGCCATGACGACAACGGCGGCGCCATAATTCATGACCTTTCGCGCCTGATTGAGGAATTGCGCCTCGCCCTCCTTCATGCTGATCGAATTGACAATCGGCTTGCCGCTGACGCACTTCAGCCCCGCCTCGATCACGCTCCATTTCGATGAGTCGATCATGAAGGGAATGCGCGCGATGTCCGGCTCGGCGGCGATCAGCTTCAGGAAGGTCGTCATCGCGTGGTGCGCGTCGAGCAGCCCTTCATCCATATTCACGTCAAGCACCTGCGCGCCCGATTCCACCTGTTGGCGCGCAACTTCGATCGCAGCGGGATAATCGCCCGCCATGATGAGCTTTTTGAACTTGGCGCTGCCGGTAACGTTGGTGCGTTCACCGATATTGACGAATTGGGCTGTTGAAATTGTGTTCATGGATAATCCTGTTGCCGCAGCGGCGGGGTGAACGGAGGGTCAGGCCGCCATCGTCATCGGTTCGAGCCCGGCAAGCCGCGTCACCACCGGCGGCACCGGCAGCGCGCGCGGTGCGATCCCCGCCACGGCCTGGGCAATCGCCTTGATGTGCGCAGGCGTCGAGCCGCAGCACCCGCCCAGGATATTAACCTGCCCTGCCTCCGCCCATTCACGCACAAATGCGGCGGTTTCAGCGGGCAGCTCGTCATATGCGCCCAACTCATTGGGCAGCCCGGCATTGGGGTAAACCATGATGAGCGTGTCAGCGATACCGGCGAGCGTCTTGACATGGGGCCGCAATTGCTGCGCCCCGAACGAGCAGTTGAGCCCGATCGTCACCGGCCGCGCGTGGCGCACCGCGTGCCAAAACGCCTCCACCGTATGCCCCGACAGGTTGCGGCCCGACAGATCGGTGAGCGTCATCGAAAGCATGATCGGCACATCGCGACCGAGCACTTCGCCCGCCTCGATCGCGGCCATGATTCCGGCCTTGGCGTTCAGCGTGTCAAACACCGTTTCGATCAGGATGAAATCGGCACTCCCTTCGAGCAGCGCCAAAATCTGTTCGAGGTAAACGTCTTTCAGCGTGTCGAAATCGATTTCGCGAAAGCCCGGATCATTGACATCGGGCGACAGCGACAAAGTCTTGTTGGTCGGGCCAATCGCGCCGGCCACAAAGCGCGGGCGGCCGTCCTGTGCGGCAAATTCGTCGGCGCAGGCGCGGGCGATTTTGGCGGAGGCAAGATTGATTTCGCGCACCAAATGTTCGGCGCCATAATCGGCCTGACTGATCGAATTGGCGCTGAAGGTGTTGGTCGAGACGATGTCCGACCCCGCGCTCAGATAAGCGCGCGTAATCGCCTCGGGCACGTGTGGCGCGGTCAGCGCCAGGATGTCGTTATTGCCCTTTTGATCCTTGGGCAGGTTCAGCTCGCCCGCATAATCCGCCTCCGCAAGCTTCCAGTTCTGGATCTCGGTACCGAACGCGCCATCGGTGATGAGGATCCGCTCGGCAGCGGCGGCGAGCAGCGCCTGTCTGGCGGTCATGCATTGGCTCCTTCGGGTGTTGCGGCACGCAGGCCGAGCAAGTGGCAGATCGCAAAGCTCAATTCCGCGCGGTTGAGCGTGTAGAAATGGAATTGTCGCACCCCGCCTGCGTAAAGTTTGCGGCAAAGTTCAGCGGCAATGGTCGCGGCGATCAACTGGCGGCTCGTTGGGTGATCGTCGAGCCCGTCAAACAAGCGGCCAAGCCATGGCGGCACGGCCGTGCCGCACATCGCCGACATACGCAGGATGCTGGCAAAATTGGTGACCGGCATGATGCCAGGCACCATTTCGGCATGTATTCCAGCGCCCGCCGCCCGGTCGCGGAAACGGAAAAACGTCTCCGGCTCGAAGAAAAACTGGGTGATCCCGCGCGTGGCACCGGCATCGAGCTTACGCTTCAGATTGTCGAGGTCATCAGCCTCGTCGCGCGAATTGGGGTGACATTCGGGATAGGCGGCGACCGAAATCTCGAATGGGTGGAGCGCCTTCAGCCCCGCCGTCAGATCGGCCGCGTTGGTGTAGCCGTCGGCGTGCGGGACAAACGCGTCAGCGCCGGGCGCATCGCCGCGCAAAGCGACGATATGGCGAATGCCAGCCGCCCAATAGGCGTCGGCAATCTCCGCAATCTCGGCCTTCGACGCCTCGACACAGGTCAGATGGGCTGCAGCAGCGATTGGCGTCTCGCGCTGAATCCGGGCAACAGTTGCGTGCGTGCGTTCGCGTGTCGTGCCACCCGCCCCGTAGGTGACGGACACAAAACGCGGGCCAAACGGCGCCAGCGTCTTGACCGTTTCCCACAGCGCTTCCTCCATTTTCTCGGTCTTGGGCGGGAAGAACTCAAAGCTCACTTCGGCATCGCCCGCCAGGTCGGCAAACAAGGGAGCATCAAGCGCGCGGCGCGCTTCCTCAAGCTGGGGCACGGACAAATTCATGCGGCAATCGCCTCTTTCAGTGGAGGCCCAACCTTGCGGCCAAGCCATAGTTTGACGGTAAGCTCGCCGCCGCACAGCGCTTCGGTGCGCACCGGTGCCAGCCCCGCGGCATCAAACCAGCCATGAAGCTGCTCGTCGGAAAAGCCGAGCCGGGTGTGGCCGCCCTGCGCGCGGAACTCCTCGCGGTCGTGCGGCGCGAAATCCGCGATCAGCACGCGCCCGCCGGGGCGCAGCACGCGCGCCGCCTCCGCAATCGCAGCGCCGGGTTGTTGGGCAAAATGGAGCACATGGTGAATGATCGCCACGTCAGCCGCCGCATCCGCCATGGGCAATGCATAAAGATCCGCTTGCCGCAATTCGGCATTGGCAAGGCCCCGTTCCGCCAGCTTGGCGCGCGCCAACCGCAGCATTTCCGACGACCGATCAATCCCCAGCGCCTGCACCGCATCCGGCGCGAATAGCTCCAGCATCCGCCCGGTGCCGGTGCCAATGTCGATCAACATGCCCAGCGCTGCCGGGCCCAGCATGTCGCGCATCGCCGCCTCGACATCCGCCTCGGCAATGTGGAGCGAGCGAATCGCATCCCATTGGTCGGCATTGGCCTCGAACCAGGCATTGGCGGCCGCCGCACGGTCTGCGCGCACCGCCGCCAGCCGCGCCGCGTCCGCCACCGCCCAATGGTCGCTTTCGGCCCCGCGCCAAGCCTCAAGCGCAGCGACCACGGGGTCAACCCGCGCGCGATCGCCCAGCGCGACGAACACCCAGCTCCCCTCTTTTCGCCGTTCGGCAAGGCCCGCATCGCACAGGATTTTGACGTGACGCGACACCCGCGGTTGGCTTTGCCCAAGCACTTGCGCAAGCTCACCAACCGACAGCTCCATCGCCTGCACCAGCGCCAGAATGCGCAACCGCGTGGCGTCGGCAAGGGCACGGAAAATGTCGAGCGCGATCATCATGACCAGTCATATAAAGATATCTTTATATCATTGCAACGAGCGCTGTGCCACGTCGCGATATTGCCTGTACACGCGCGCATGACTAGTCCGGGACCGGTAACCGATCGAGAGAGGACGACCACCATGATCAAGCGCGCTGCCGCTACGGCCCTTGCCATTGCTTCGCTGCTCGCCGCGTGCAGCCCGGCAGCTCAGAATGAAGCCGCCGAGGCGGCCGATGCGATTGCCGCCGATGCCAATGCCACTATGCGCGAGGCGGTGAGCGATATCGATGCGGCCAGCGACAAGGCGTTTGGCGCGGCCGAAAATGCCATTGATTCGGTCGGCAACTCGATCGACGCCGCCACCGCCAAGGGGAAGGCAAAGACGAGCGAGGCGTTGCGCGACGCCGCCGACGCGATTGAAGGGTCGGGCGGAAAATGAGGGGCCGGGCGGCATTCCTCACGGCGCTGCTAATGACGGCGTGCGACGGATCATCCGGTGATCCGGGCGGCTCAACTTCCAGCGAAGCCCGCCAGTTGAACAAGGCGGCCGTGACGCTTGACGCCGGACAATCGGACAATGGGACGGTTTCGGTTGGCGGCGCGCCCGACACGAAAGCGGCGCCCGCGCGGACGCCGCAATAAACGATTAGGTCCGCGCTGCCCGTTCGAGCAGCGCAATTGGCCCGAGGGCGCGTTACCGCGCGGCGAGCAGATCCATCGTGGCCAGCGCGTCGCGCGCAACGCGGTGCGATGTGGTTTGCCGTCCGGCCATTTCCAGATCTTCGTTCGGAAGCTTCAGCAGCCGCAGATAGAGCACGCGCGCTTCATCGGCGCGATTGGTCTTGCGATAGACCGTGGCAAGATTGACGATCAGGTCCGCATCATTGGCGAACATCTTGCGCTGTTTGACGATAATCTTTTCGGCAGCGGCATAATCGCCCCGTGCCATTTCGGCTGCGCCGTTGAATTCGCTGTTTGCCGCCAACCCGGGACCAGCAACCCCGAGTGCGGCTGCGACAATCAAGGCATGATAGACTCTTTTCATTCACTTTTCTCCAGCCAAAGCCCCTGGGCAATGCGCACAGGTTTCACTTTGGTGGCAGTTTTGTTGCACTTTTATGAATTTCAAGCAAGTCAGTTGCGACGAACGCAGCGGCGCCCTGACCCAAAATGGGTAAATTTCCTACTAACCACCTGATAGTGAATAAATTTAATTCTCGACGTCGATGTCAAGCTCGCGCACCCGGCGCAATTGCCGCGCGGCATCGGTCAGTCGACGAATATCTTCACGAATCGCGCGACCATGCGGAATATCGCGCAGAATCAGCTCCCCGCCCGCCGTAGTTGCGTCGCTCGACCGGATCGTAATGGTGCCGATATCGGTCAATTGATTGATGATTGAATAGGCAATGCTAGTGTCCTTGATCCGGTAAAGCTCGATCTCGTCAGTCGTCTTGTTGATAATCCCGTGGCGGATGATCAATCGTTCATCGGTCAGTTCATATTGCGTCGCAATATTGGTCAACCAGCGCCAGCCGACAATGAATAACCCGACACCAATCAGGCAGAGCAACAAAGTTCCCCAGCCGCTCAGGCTGCCAAACAGCCAGCGAAACGTGCTTGAACGGAAAAGCGCGACCGATTTTTCCATGACCCAGCTCCCTCAGGCGCCAGCCATAGCAAGCCCGTTAATCCGCAGCAAAGCGGAATGGCGACACGCCGCGTTCGCCCTCATCAACAATCAGCGACCGGCCCGCCGGACCGACCGAACGTTGCGGACAGTTCACGCGCAGACATTGACGGCACCCCAAACCAATCGGCGTTGCCGCCCCTGTCAGGTCGATCCCGCGCGCCGCCGCCAGCGGCCCCGCCAAATCCGCCGCCACGCCAAGGCCGACGACAAACTCGGCCGCCGTCGCGCCATAGCGCCGTCCCTGCGGCGCGACGGTGCGCGCCATCGTCAGCCAGCGCCCTTCCCCCTCCACTGCCACAAGCTGGACGTGGAGCGCGCCGGGCCGCTCGAACGCCATGTGCAAGTGCCACAACGGACAGCGCCCCTCTGCAGTTGCCAACGCCGCACCACTCGCGCCGGAAAACCGCTTTGAAGCCTGGCCCGCCCGGTCAATCCGCACCATGAAAAAGGGCAGGCCGCGCGCGCCGACGCGCTGTAGCGTGGTCAGCCGGTGCGCGACTTGCTCGAACCCCGCGCCAAAACGCCGCTGGAGCAGTTCGACATCATAGCCGGTGGCCTCGCACGCGCGCAGAAACCGAGCATAAGGCATCATCAGCGCGGCGGCAAAATAGCTCTGCAAATGCCGCCGATAGAGCCGTTCCGCCACCCGATCGCCAAAGCCGCCGCCGCGCGCAAGGGCGTCCATCTCTGCGCGCGCCTCGATTTGCCCGAGCTGAAAGGCGGCAGCGAACGCGCGCGAGGCCGGATCCAGCAACTCGGATAGCTGAAGCTGACGCGCGTGCAGGTCCAACCGCCGCAGCGCGTCGGGCATGACATCGACCGGCAGCACGCGAATCGTCAGTTGGTGCCGCACTCGCAGTCGCTCGGCAATCGCGCCATAAAGATCACCCGCCCCCAGCCGCAATTCATCGGCCAGCGCCTCGGCGGCGGCGTCGAGATCGGGGAAGTGATTGCGCCAACGCTCGATTTCGCGGCGCACCGCGGCGGCCGGATCGGGGCCTTGTGCGACAATATCGTCGGCGCCCATCCGGTCATAGGCACGCGCAAATGCTTCGACCCCGGCGGGGGCAGCGGCCAGCCATTCGATCAGTTCGGCGCGGTCGATCGCCAGATCGGCAAAAATCGGATCGGCCAGCCGTCGCCGCAACGCCCCCTCGCCCCCGCCCGGCTCATTCGCCGCCAGCCCGCGTGCGTCAAAGTCGAACTGTTCAGCCAGCCGAACAAGCAAGGCCGCAGACAGCGGGCGCTGGTTCCGTTCGAGCAAATTGAGATAGCTGGGCGAAATGCCAAGCGCATCGGCCATTGCCGCTTGCGTCAGCCCCGCTTGGCGCCGCACCCGGCGCACCGCATAGCCCGCGAGGATTTTCTGATCCGCCATGGCCGGGTCTTGCCCGACAGAGTCGAACTTGTAAATAATTTACATTACGACATCGCGCTTCGCCATCATGCGCACATCATGACACGAAAGCCGCATGGCGCACGCTCGCCAAAGCGCGGGGTGCGGTGCAGCGGGACTCATCACTCTCCCCCGGAAACACGCGACGCAAAGGAACCGCGCCATGACTTTTGAAGACCTGATCCCCGCCCCCGCTGGCCGTTTCGACGGAATTACCCGTCCCTACACCCCCGAAGACGTCGCAAAGCTGCGCGGATCGGTGCTGGTCGAACACACGTTGGCGCGCAAGGGGGCCAACAAGCTGTGGGATTTGCTCAAGTCGGAAGACTATATCAACGCGCTGGGCGCGCTGTCGGGCAATCAGGCGATGCAGATGGTGCGCGCCGGGCTGAAGGCGATTTACCTGTCGGGCTGGCAGGTCGCGGCCGACAATAATACTGCGGGTGCGATGTATCCCGATCAGTCGCTCTACCCCGCCAATGCCGGGCCGGAGCTGGCGCGCAAGATCAACAATACGCTGCAACGCGCCGACCAGATCGAACATAGCGAAGGCGGAGCGAGCCGCGACTGGTTCGCGCCGATCGTGGCGGATGCCGAAGCCGGTTTCGGTGGCCCGCTCAACTGTTTCGAAATCATGAAGGCCTATATCGCTGCCGGCGCCGCCGGTGTTCACTATGAGGACCAGCTCGCCAGCGAAAAGAAGTGCGGCCATCTGGGTGGCAAGGTGCTGATCCCCACCCAAGCCCATATCCGCAATCTCGATGCGGCGCGGCTCGCCGCCGATGTGTGCGGCGTGCCGACCATCATCTGCGCGCGCACCGACGCCGAAAGCGCCAAGCTCATCACCAGCGACATTGACGAGCGCGACCATGAATTCCTGACCGGCGAACGCACAGCCGAGGGTTTTTTCCGCCTGAAGGATGGAACCGGCGTCGACCATTGCATCAAGCGCGGGCTGGCCTTTGCCGAGCATGCCGACCTGCTGTGGTGGGAAACGAGCTATCCGAATCTCGACGATGCGCGCCGCTTTGCCGAGGCGATCAAGAAACAATATCCCAATAAGATGCTTGCCTATAACTGCTCGCCCAGCTTCAACTGGGAAGCCAAGCTCGACAAGGACACGATCGCCAAGTTCCAGCGTGAGATCGGCGCGATGGGCTATAAGTTCCAGTTCGTGACGCTCGCGGGCTTCCACCAGCTCAACTACGGCATGTTCGAACTGGCGCGCGGATACAAGGACCGCGGCATGGCCGCCTATTCCGAGCTACAACAGGCCGAATTCGCCGCCGAAGTGAACGGCTACACCGCAACGCGCCACCAGCGCGAAGTCGGCACCGGCTATTTCGACCTGGTCGCGCAAGCGGTGGCGGGCGGCGAAAGCTCGACCACGGCGCTCGCCGAATCGACCGAAGCGGCGCAGTTCGCAGCCGAGCACGCCTGATCGGTTATCCCTTCGCCGACGCGAACACGCGCGGCGCTACCCGCTTTCCTGGGGAGGAAAGATGCCCGTCGGAGCCCGGCTCCGGCGGGCATTTCTATGGCGATGGCGGGGTTAGGGCGGGGGTTTCGGGCGCGAGCGCGGGCACGGATTCCTCCGGCACCAATTCCACAACGTCGAGGATCGATTCGAACCGCGGATACGGCAACACCAGCCGCCAACGCTTGTCGCCCACCCGCTCGACATAACCCGCCAGATCGCGCGATTGGTCGCGGCCATAGGTCATCGCGCGCCGCTCGTCGCCGATGACGAGCGTGCCAAGGAAAATTGCGCGTGCCGCACTTTCGTCAAACAATACGCCGGCCGGGCGCTGTGCCCCGTCGAGCTTGTAGAAGGTCGCTGCCTGGCCATTCGAGCCGATGCGACAGGCAAAGTCGGGGTGGCGGGTGAATTCGGCCATCGCCGTCCCCTTTGCCCCCAGCTTGAACACCCGGCACCGATAGCGCCCGGGGGGCGGCACCGCGCCGGGATAGGCGCGATCGGGATCGAACAACGCGCCGCCCTCGACCACATCGGCGGCATTGCTCTTGCGCGCATGGGACAGCGCATCAATCCACGCCTGTCGCCACGCCCGCAACCGCTTGCGATCAGCAGGCGTTGCAAATTGCCGCCAGTCAAGCGTTTCGCCCGCTCGCGCAGCGGCCATGGGCCGCGCAACCGTGCCCATCATCAGCACCAACGCCAGCCCCAACCCTGACCCCAGCCGCGCCACGTTCACCCTCGCTTGCCCCCGTGGTGCATCAAATCATGCCGTGCCGTGCGCGCCAAGCCTTTTGCATGCGTTATGCCGCAGTCCAGCCCCCGTCGATCGACAGGTTGGTACCGGTAATCGACTTGGCCTCGTCCCGGCACAGATAGAGCGCGAGCGCCGCCACCTGTTCCGACGTCACAAATTCCTTGGTCGGTTGCGCATGGAGCAGAACGTCGTTGATGACCTGTTCACGCGTCAGCCCGCGCGTCGCCATCGTGTCGGGGATCTGCTTTTCAACCAGCGGGGTCCAGACATAGCCTGGGCTGATCGCATTCACGGTGATGCCGTAAGTGGCAGTTTCCAGCGCGATGGTCTTGGTCAGCCCGACAATGCCATGCTTGGCCATGACATAGGCCGATTTATTGGGGCTAGCGACTTGCGAGTGCGCTGACGCAGTCGAAATGATACGCCCCCATCTCGCCGCCTTCATATGTGGAACGGCCGCGCGCATCAGATACCAGGCCGAGGTCATGTTGATTTTGACAATGGCCTCGAACTTGTCGGTCGGAAAATCTTCGATCGGGCTGACGTGCTGGATGCCCGCATTGTTGACGATGATGTCCGGGCCGCCCAGCTCCGCGTGGCAGCGCGCGACCATCGCCTCGATTGCCGCCGCGTCCGACATATCGGCCGCATCATACAGCGCCGTTGCGCCGCTGGTCGCGGCAAGCGCGGCGCGCGCTTCCTCGATCGCACCGGCATCGCCAAAGCCGTTGATCATCACATTCGCGCCTTCACCAGCAAAGGCACGCGCGATTTCAAGCCCGATGCCAGAGGTCGATCCGGTGACGATTGCGGTTTTGCCTTTAAGGAACATCGTTGGTCTCCATCGGTCGGGATTTACGGGATCTGCCGGGCTTGAGCCCATGCGAAGCGCACAGGTCAAAGGTTGCGGTGGTGCCGTCGGCGATATTGTGCGCGAGCAATTCGGCACCCGTCATCACCTGACCGATGGCAGCCACGCCCGCTTGCCAGTTTTCCTGCATGGTGCGGGCGGAAAATTCGTAACCGCGCGCGCCCCCCTCCCACGCATTGGCGCGGTGGACGAGCTGAACGAGGCTGACCGGGCGTTCAGCGGCCATCGCGGCCAGGTCTGCGACATCGGGATCATCGCTCAATTGATCGGGTAGCTTGGCCAACACCTTGCGGATCGCCTCGCGCTCGCGGCGCAGCTTGATAACCTGGTCCGATATCTGGCGAGTGCGGCTGGAAAAGCGGATCTCCATTTCGCGCGCCATCACGTCCATAATCGTGCGCGGCGGGTTGGCGGTCGCTGAAAACAGATCGACCTGAAACGCCAGCAGCGGTGCATCCTGATTGTCGAGCACATGGGTGAGCGGGGTGTTCGATACCAGCCCACCATCCCACCACCAGCGCCCGTCAATCTCCACCGGGGGCAAGCCGGGCGGCAGCGCGCCAGAAGCCATGATGTGGCGCGCATCAATCCGTTCGCTGCGTGTGTCGAAATAGCGGAAATTCCCACTTTCGACGTCGACCGCCCCAACCGACAGCCGCACCGGGCCTTTATTGAGCAAATCCCAATCGACGAGCGTGTCGAGCGTTTTGACGAGGGGGCTGGTGTCGTAATAACTCAGCGCCGCTGCCGTCCCCGGGGTCGCCAGGCTCGGCGGCAACAGGCGCGGGGTGAAAAATCCCGGCACGCCGCCCGCAATCACCATGCTCGCCGACCATTCATGGACCAGTTCACGCATCTGGTCGTTCGGAAAGATCGGAAAGCTGGGCAGCGCGCTCGTGAGCCCGTCCCAGAACTGGCGCAGCTTTTCGACACGGCGCTCCGGCGGATTGCCGACAAAGATCGCGGCATTGACCGCGCCGATCGAAATGCCCGCGACCCAATCAACCTCGATCCCGCTGGCCGCGAGCCCCTCAATCACCCCGCCCTGATAACTGCCCAGCGCACCCCCGCCCTGCAACACCAGCGCGACGCAATCGGGCAACGGCAGCGGAGCGGCGCGAGCGGTTCGCCGAAGCTTTGAGCGCGTGGCCATGTCCATGGTCATGGCCGTTTTCGCCGCACCGATCAACGACCGTTCGGTGACAGGAGCGCCGCACAAGGTGTGATCGCTTGCAACCATGCCGCGAGTTGCGCATGCACAGGCTTGTCCGCTCTGCGGTGCTGCGGACCGGAGGGAGAGCAAGGATGCGGCTCGACGATTTCGACAATGATATCGAAGTAGGCGACCAACGCGGGCAGGGCGGCGGCTTTGGGTTCGGCGGCGGCGGCGGCGGTGGGATGTTGC
>DHHS01000052.1:0-11858 GCA_002403415.1 Sphingomonas sp. UBA4766
CGCACTTGCCGATGACCTTTGCCGGTTTTGTCGAGGGGAACCGGCTCTCGCGCGGCGACCTTGACGTGATCGTGTGCGACGGATTTTCGGGCAATATCGCGCTGAAGACCGCCGAAGGAACGGCGCGTTTTGTGGCTGATCTGCTCAAGCGCGCGTTCAGCAGCTCGTTCCGGTCAAAAGTGGGTTTCCTGATTTCGCGCCCCGCGACCAAGCTGCTGCGCGATCACCTCGACCCCAATAACCATAATGGTGCCGTATTCCTCGGGCTGAACGGGATTGTCGTGAAAAGCCATGGCGGTGCCAATGCTGCGGGCGTGGCGCACGCGATTGCGCTTGCTGCCAAGCTGGTGCGCGATGATCTGACGCGGCGGATCAGCGATGATCTGCGGAATTTTGAGGCGCAAACGGCATGACACGGGCGATCATTACCGGCACGGGTTCGGCGCTGCCCGCGCGGTGCGTCAGCAATGCCGAACTCGCAGAGACTGTTGACACGTCGGATGAGTGGATTGTCGAGCGCACCGGCATCCATCAACGCTATATCGCCGCCCCGCATGAAACCACCGCCACCCTGGCGACGGATGCGGCGCGCGCGGCGTTGGCCGCGGCCGGGCGGGTAGCGAGCGATGTTGACCTGATTGTGCTGGCAACCGCGACCCCGGATCAGACCTTTCCCTCCTCTGCCACCAAGGTGCAGCACGCGCTGGGCGCGGGGGATTGCATTGCGTTTGACGTGGCGGCGGTGTGTTCGGGCTTTCTCTATGCGCTGCAAGTCGCCGAAAACATGATTCGGGCTGGGTCGGCCCGGTGCGCGCTCGTGATTGGTGCCGAGACGTTCAGCCGCATCCTTGATTGGGAGGACCGCGCGACCTGTGTCCTGTTCGGCGACGGGGCGGGCGCGATTGTGCTCGAGGCCAGCGACGCGCCTGATGCGCGCGGGGTGCTCGCCAGCAAGCTCCACGCGGATGGCACGTTCAACGACCTGTTGTTCGTCGATGGCGGCCCCTCCACCACCGGCACGGTTGGCAAGGTGCGGATGAAGGGACGCGAGGTGTTTCGCCATGCCGTGTCGAAACTTGCAGCGGTGATGGAGGAAGTGCTGGCGGTGGCCGATTGTACCGCCGGCGACGTCGCCTGGGTCGTGCCGCATCAGGCCAATATCCGCATTTTGGAGGCGACTGCGAAGAAACTGGGACTGGCACCCGATCAAGTGATCGTAACGGTTGATCGCCATGCCAATACGTCGGCCGCGTCGGTTCCGCTCGCGCTCGACACTGCTGTGCGCGACGGACGGATCAAGCGCGGCGACCTGCTGGTGCTGGAGGCGATGGGCGGGGGCTTCACTTGGGGGGCGGCGCTGGTGCGCTATTGAGCGCTTTGGTTAACGGAGTCTGGGAATTTGCTTACCTTTCCTTGTGTGTTACAGATTTTTTCTGACAGAAGGAGGGCTGCCGAATGAAGGCTGCAGGGACATTGACACGGGCCGATCTGGCCGAAGCATTACATCGCCAAGTGGGGTTGTCGCGGGTGGATTCCGCGCGGATGGTCGAACAGATTTTGACCAATATGTGCGATGCGCTCGCGCGCGGTGAAAACGTTAAGATTTCGGGATTTGGCACTTTTGTGCTGCGCGACAAGGGGCAGCGGATTGGCCGCAATCCCAAAACTGGCGTCGAAGTGCCGATTTCGCCGCGCAAGGTCATGACGTTCCGGGCGAGCCAGATGATGCGCGAAGCCATTGTTCGGGCCGGGTAAAGCCTTCAAATAATGACCCAAAAAGCCGCTGGTGCCTATCGGACCATTGGCGAGCTGTCGCAAGAGACCGGCGTGGCCCGCCACATCCTGCGCTATTGGGAAACCCGATTTGAGCAGTTGCGTCCGATGACGCGGGCGGGGCGACGCCGCTATTATCGACCCGAGGATGTGGCGCTGGTCCGCCGCATCCATGGGTTGCTGGTGCAGGATGGCTATACCATTCGGGGGGTGCAGGCCCTGCTTGCCAGCGAAGCGGTCGGCAGCCCGTCGGCGGACCTGACGGTGCTGCGCCGGATCCGCGACCGGCTGGCCGCAGCACTCGCTACCGACGAGTCGCAGTAGTAGCTGGGGCGGCGCTGGCGCGGAGTCGAGGTCGAATCCAGGGCAAATCGGCGCCCCTTCGATCGAAGGTTACCCAATATGGGTATCTTGTCCTCCCGACAGGCCCGCGCGGAGCAATGAGGCAACCGCGCCCGCAATCTCCTCGGGTGCCAGTTCATCTCCCCACACGCCGTAGCGCAGCCCCAAGAACACGTTCATCCCCATGATCGCCCAGGCATAGACATCGGCATGGTCGCCACGCACTTCGCCGCGCACCGCCGCCGCACGCAGGCGATGGGCAATGCGGTCGGCAGTAGTTTGATAATGATCGCGAAAGCTCTGCGGATCGACGAATTCGGCTTCGTCGATGATCCGATAGATTTCCTTATGCCCGCGCACGAATTCGATGAATGCCCGTAAGCCGGCCTGTTCGGCGGCGAGCTGATTGGGGGCGGTTACGAGCACCGGGGCGACATGATCGCGGACCTGATCCGACATGTCGCGGACGAGCGCGCGAAACAGCGCGTCCTTGCTGTCGAAATAGGTGTAAAAACTGCCCAGCGCGACGCCTGCGCGCCGGGTGATCCCGCTGATCGAGGCATCGTGAAAGCCGCGCTCGCCAAATTCGTTGCGAGCGGCGTCCAGAATCGCGCGCCGCGTCTTGCGCCCGCGATCGGTGCGGGGCTGCTTGGCATCGGGCGAGGCGAGGGAGACGGGCATCGCGTAGCTGTTCATCTTCGAAGTTGAAAGCTGGTTCACCTTTCAGTATAAATCGACCGAGCCGGAGCGCAACCCGCAGAAGTCCGCATCGGCAATAGGAGGGATTTTCGATGATCGACCGCATTTCATGCCTGCGTGCCGCGCTGTTTGCTGGTGCCGCGCTTGTTGCCATGCCGCTTCCCACAGCCCCGCTGGCGGCCCAAACCGCCCCCGCACCGCAAGCTGAACCCGATGGTGTCATCACCGATGCACGCGAGGGCGATGATGTTGTCGTCATCGCGCGGCGTCGTGAAGAACGGCTGCTCGACGTGCCGATCGCGGTCTCGGCGCTATCGCAAGCCGATCTCGCCAAGCTGCAAGCGATCGATCTGTCGGGGATTCAGGGCGCGATCCCCAACGTCAATCTGGTGCAGGGGCGCGGATCGACGACGAGCGCCAATTTCTTCATCCGCGGCATTGGTCAGCCCGACGCGCTGCAGACGTTTGACCCCGCCGTCGGTGTCTATGTCGATGGCGTCTATCTCAGCCGGATTCAGGGCGCGTTGCTGAACCTGTTCGACGTCCAGCGGGTCGAAGTGCTGCGCGGGCCGCAGGGAACGCTTTACGGCAAGAACACGATTGGTGGCGCGGTCAACATCGTCACGCGCAAGCCCGATCTGGGCAATTTCCATGCAAGCGCCGATGTGACCTATGGCGCGTTCGATCAGGTGTTGCTCAATGGCTATGCAACTGCACCGCTGATCACGGATAAGCTCGCATTGTCGCTGGCGGGGACTTATGACACGCGCGAGGGGCTGGTCACCGACCCGCTGACCGCGCGGCGGTTCAACGACCGCAATTTGTGGGCCGGGCGCGGCATTTTGCGGTTCAAGCCGGTCGATGGCTTTGAGTTCACGCTGTCGGGCGATTACACAAAGCAACGCAATGCGGCGACCCTGGGCTATCCAACCGCGCCGCTGCTGCGCACCAGCCTGTTTCCGGCGGGGGCGACGGAGCTGGTCCCTGCCAATCCCTTTGGCCCTTATAACTTCCGCGCCGCCACCAGCTTGACGCCCGCGCAAGGCCAGCGGCTTGACCATTGGGGGATTGGCTTCACCGCCAATATCGACATCACCGACACGCTGCAATTCGTGTCGATCACGGGGTATCGAAAGCTCGACCCCAGCTTCTTCATCGACATTGACGCGAGCCAGTTTTTCCTGGGTGACGTGTTTGTGGGCGTGAATCAGAAACAATTCAGTCAGGAACTCCAGCTCAAATATAATGGATCAAGGCTGAAGGGCGTATTTGGCCTATATTATCTGAATGAAGATGTCCGGTCCGATCAGACCGCTTTCGGTAATGACATTTTCACTTTTCTGGGCGGTCCGGTCACTTTCACGCGGCTTATAAACGATTTTCAGAATACCAAAAGTTATGCCGCCTTTGGTCAGTTGACCTATGACTTTACCGACCGGCTCGGTTTTACTGCGGGGCTGCGCTACACTCGGGAGGACCGGCGCTATAACCGCTTCACCACGACGATTTCGTCGCTGGCCGCGCTGAATAACCTGACTTTCCGCTTCCCGGACAATCTACCCGCGCCGCTCAATGCTGATAATCTTGCGAGTTTCGATGCGTTCACGCCGAGCTTTACGCTGAGCTTCAAGCCCAACCGCGACACGCTGGTCTATGCGAGCGCCAATCGCGGTTTCAAATCGGGCGGATTCAATGGCCGCGCGAACAGCGTTAACGATCTAACCTTGGTGGTGAACGGCACGCCGACGATTGTGAACCGGTTCCGCCCGGAAACCGTGTGGACTTATGAAGTCGGTGCGAAGGCCAGTCTCGCCGATGGTCGGGTTAAGCTGTCGGCGGCGGCCTTTTATTCCGATTACAGCGATTTTCAGGCGCGCGTCGGTGGCGGCGTGGTGGGCGCGGCCAATACCGGCGTGTTTCCGGTCATCAATGCCGGTCGCCTGCGCATCTGGGGCATCGAGCTGGAGACGATCGTGAAGCCGACCCGCGCGCTGACGCTGACCGGGTCGTTCGGGTATCTCGACGCGCGCTATCTGCGCTTTGACGATGGCCGGCGGGTGCCGCCGAGCACCTTCTCGTGCAACCCGACGGGCACGGCCGTCACGTGCCGCCCCGCCTTTGCCCCGCCGATCTCGGCGCGGCTGGCAGGTGATTATGTGGTGCCGATCGGCACGAACAAGCTGACACTGGGGCTGGAGGGGCGTTTCATCGACAAGCAGTTCCTGTCGGTCGACAATCGCCCTGGCTTGACCGAGCCGGGCTATGCGCTGGGCAATGCCTATGTCCAGTTGGATTTCGAGCGCAATTTCTATGTGCGGGGTGCGGTCAAGAATTTCTCCGACACGCGCTATCGCACCGATGGGCAGGAATTTTCCAGCGTCGCCAACATCCAGACCGCTTATTTCGGCGATCCGCGCACCTGGACGATTGGCGCCGGGTTCCGCTTCTGAGCGCGTATGTGGTGCTGATGTGCGCGGTGGGCGGGCGCGATGAGGCAGCGGCGATTGCTGCTGCGCTGGTCGAGGCCCGGCTCGCCGCGTGCGTTCAGCTCGTGCCGGTCGAGAGCGTCTATCGCTGGGACGGCGCGATCGAGCGGACCGCCGAAGTGATGCTCCACGCGAAAACCATGCAAACGCGGCTGGCAGAGGCTGAAAAGCTGATCCGCGCGCGCCACAGCTATGCCGTGCCCGAGATCATCGCGGTGCCGATTGTGGGCGGGTCGGCGGACTATCTCGACTGGGTTCGCGCCGAAGTCAGCGCTCCCGCGTCGCGCTGAACGTCACCTTGTTATAGCGTTCGGCGATGTAATTCACTTCCCACGCCGATTTCGCCAGGAACACCGGGTTGCCGTCGCGATCCTTCGCCATCGCGCCGCGATTGAGATCGGCAAAGCTCTTCAGTTCGGCCGGATCGCTCGCCGATACCCACCGCGCGGTTTCGAACGGCGCCATCTCCAGCCCCGCGTCAACCTTATACTCAGCTTCCAGCCGCGACAGCAGCACTTCCAATTGCAACTGCCCGACCACACCGATGATCCAGTTCGACCCGATTTCGGGATAAAAAACCTGCGTCACGCCCTCTTCGGCCATGTCGTCGAGTGCCTTGCGCAATTGCTTGGTCTTGGTCGGGTCTTTGAGCGCGACGCGCCGCAGGATTTCGGGAGCGAAATTGGGGAGACCCGTAAAGCGCACCGTCGCCCGCTCGCTCAGCGTGTCGCCGACGCGCAGCGTGCCGTGATTGGGAATACCGATAATGTCGCCCGGAAATGCCTCATCCGCCAGCTCGCGGTTTTGCGCGAAGAACAGGATGGGCGAATGAATGGCAATCGGCTTGCCGTGGCCGGTCGGGGTCAGCTTCATGCCGCGCTTGAAGGTGCCTGAGCATAGCCGCATGAACGCAATCCGGTCGCGATGCTGGGGGTCCATATTCGCCTGAACCTTGAAGACAAAGCCGGTGACTTCGCTCCCCTGCGGGTTGACTGGCGCCGGTTCTGCGGGTTGCGGGCGCGGGCCGGGCGCGTGGCGGGCGAGCGCGTCGATCAGCTCGCCCACCCCGAAGTCTTTGAGCGCGGAGCCGAAATAGACCGGTGTCTGATCGCCGTTTTGATAAGCTGTCGCATCGAACGTGCCATAGCCCCCTAGCGCCAGCTCCGCCTCCTCGCGCAGCCGCGCTGCGCCCTCGGGCGAGAGCGTGCCTTCGAGCGCCGGATCATCGACGCCGGTGAACGTCGCCGCCTTGCCCAGAAATTCGCGGCTCCCGCCCTCGGGTTGCATCAGCCGGTTGGCGTGAAGGTCGTAAATCCCCTCAAACGCGCCGCCCATGCCAACGGGCCAGCTCATCGGCGTGACATCCAGCGCGAGGCTGTCGGCGATTTCGTCGAGCAGCGCAAAGGGGTCGCGCCCCTCGCGGTCGACCTTGTTCACAAAGGTGATGATCGGGACCGAACGCAGGCGGCATACTTCGAACAGCTTGCGGGTTTGCGCCTCGATCCCGCGTGCGGCGTCAATCACCATGACGGCGGAATCGACCGCGGTGAGCGTGCGATACGTATCTTCGCTGAAATCCTCGTGCCCCGGTGTGTCGAGCAGATTGAAGGTGATGCCATCCTTTTCGAACGTCATGACCGATGAAGTGACCGAAATGCCGCGCTGCTGCTCGATCTTCATCCAGTCCGACCGCGCCCGCCGGTTCGCCCCGCGCGCCTTAACTTCGCCCGCCAGATGGATCGCGCCGCCAAAATAGAGCAGTTTTTCGGTCAGCGTCGTCTTGCCCGCGTCGGGGTGGGATATGATCGCAAAGGTGCGGCGGGGGGAATTGGTCATCAGCGCGCCCTAGCGGCTCAGGCGGTCAGCGTCACGCGCATCTCGCACGACCACATTTCGCCTGCCGGGATGCAGAACACGCCGGGTTTGTCGGCGAACGTGCCCTGATAGCCGACGCGGTCGGCAATGCCGTGCCAGGGTTCGACGCAGACAAAGCGCGCGCCGGGCTTGGTCCAGATGCCCAAACGCGGCGCGTCCCACGCAATGTCGAGCTGCGGCCCACTTTGCCCGCCATAGCGCAAGCCGCGTGAGCGCACCGGGTTCCAGATCAGCGCATCGCCCTCGAACAGCGCATCGGCGAGCATGAGGGTGTCACCCGCCACCGGCGTCGCGCGATCCTCGGCGATCAGGCCGTCTTGGTTCAGCCCCTTGACCGGATCGGGTTCGGGCGCGTCAAACAGGATGCGGTGCGCATCGCGAGCGACGCCATAGGGCAGCGGCCACGCAAAGGCGGGGTGCCAGCCAAAACTGGCGGGCAGCGGATCATCGCCGGGATTGCCGATTTTTGCGGTCATGGCGAGCGTCGCACCGTCGATCGCAAAGCCGATTTCGAGCAGGAAGCCGAACGGATATTGGTCGCGCGTCTCGGCGGTGTCGGTCATGCGCAATATGGCATGGCTGGCCGATACGTCGGCAAGGTCGAATTGCGAACGACGCGCAAAGCCGTGCTTTTCCATGCGATAGGACTCGTCTCCCACCCACAGCACATCGTCGTTCAGCCGCCCGACGATCGGGAACAGGATCGGCGCCCGCCCCCGCCAGAAGCCGGGGTCAGCGTCCGTCATCAACTCGCGCCCCGCAGCGTCCTTTAGCGATGAGAGTTCAGCCCCAAGCGGGTTGATCGCGGCGGTCAGCGCGCCCGAACCGATAGTGACCCATTTATCCACGCAGTGTCGCTCCCAACTTGGCGGCCGCTGCGACGACCCGTTCGCCGATTGCCTTCAACTCTTCGTCGGCGAAGCTTTTGTCGATGGGTTGCAGGGTTACTTCGATCGCGAGCGATTTTTGCCCGTCGCGTTCGAACCGGTCGAAGAGGCGTGCGGCCGCGATCGCCTTTTTGTCGGCGCCGCGAATGGCGCGCACCAGCGTATCGGCGGCCAGATCACCCGGCACAAGGAAGGCGAAGTCGCGCGTCACCGCTTGCAGCGGCGGTGGGGTGTAGGCCGAGCGCATGAAGCCCCCGCCCGCCCGCTTGGCGGAGATCGCATCGAGGTAAAGTTCCACTGCGGCCACGGCGCCATCGAGGTCGAACGCCTTCAACGTCAGCGGGTGGAGCATCCCGAATGCTGCCAGCACTGTCTTTGGCCCCAGCCGCAACGTGCCCGACTGGCCAGGGTGCCAGGCGTCACCTGCACCTGCAAACACCTGAAGGCCATCGGTCGGCACGCCTGCTTCTGCCAGCAGCGCCAATGCTTCGGCCTTGGCATCGAACGCATCAAAGGCTTGCGCCTTGCCGCTTCGCCAGTTGCGTGGTGCCTTGTTCCCAGCCAGCACCGCCCCCAGCGTCATCCGCTCGCCGTCATTCAGGTAACGGCGACCGAGTTCGAACAGCCGCACGCTCGATGCACCGCGTTTCAAATTGCGCGCCGCCGCCGACAACAGGCCGGGGAGGAGCGCGGGGCGCATGACTTTCAGATCTTCGCTGATCGGGTTGGCGAGCGTCCACGCAAAATTGCCGGTGCCCCGAAAAACGGCGGCGTGCGCTTCGGGCAGGAAGCTCCAGGTAATTGCTTCGTTGAGCCCGCGTGCGGCGGCTGCGCGGCGCACCCGCCGCTCCAGCTTTTGGTCAGGCGTCGCCGTCGGGCGCGCGACACCGGGCGCGCGGGGGAGGGGCACCGGCGGAACCTTGTCGATCCCCTCAATGCGGATCACTTCCTCGACCAGGTCGGGGCTGCCCTCGACATCGCGGCGCCAGCTTGGCGGGGTCACCTGCCAATCGACCGATACGGTGAAGCCCAGCGACTGGAGGATCGCGCGCTGACGCTCGGGCGCGATGGCGAGGCCACCCAGCACCTCTGCCCGCGCTGGATCATAAGCGATGGTGCGTGTTGTCACCGGCGGCGTGCCTGCGCGCGTAACCTCGCTCGCCGTGCCGCCGCACAGCTCAACCACCAGCGCCGCTGCAATTGCCAGCCCTTCGTCGAGGAACGCCGGGTCAACCCCGCGTTCAAACCGGGTGCGCGCATCGCTGGTCAGCATCAGTTTCTGCCCCGTGCGGGCAATAGTTTCGGGATCGAAATAGGCGCATTCGATCAGCACATCGGTGGTTGCCTCCGACACGCCCGTCTCCTCACCCCCCATGATGCCGCCAATGTCGTGCACCTTGGTGGCATCGGCGATGACGGTCATCGTCTCGTCGAGCGCATAGGTCTTGCCGTTGAGCGCAACCACGCTTTCGCCCGCCCGCGCTTTGCGCGCGATGAGTCGGCCGTCGAGTTTCGCCACATCATAGACGTGCAAGGGACGGCCGAGATCGAACATCACATAATTGGTGATGTCGACCAGCGCCGATATGGGTTTCTGCCCGATCGCGTTCAGCCGCCGCTGCATCCACGCCGGGGAGGGGCCATTGGCCACCCCCCGCACCAATTGCCCGTAGAAGGCCGGGCAGCCGTCCGGATCCTCGGTGGCTATCACGGGTCCCGCGCCCGATACGGACAGCGACACGGGCACGAGCGGGCGCAGGCGGCCCATGCCCGCTGCGGCCAGATCGCGCGCAATGCCGCGTACGCCCATGCAATCCTGCTTGTTGGGCGTCACCGACACGTCGATGACGGGATCGGTCAGCCCGGCATAATCGGGATAGGGTGTGCCGATGGGCGCGTCGCCGGGCAGTTCGATGATGCCGTCATGATCCTCGCCCAGCTCCAGCTCTTTGGCCGAACACATCATGCCGTTCGAGGTGACGCCGCGAATTTCCGCGACTTTCAACTCAAAACCACTGCCAGGCACAAACGCGCCCGGCGGGCCGAACACGCCGACCAGCCCGGCGCGGGCATTGGGCGCGCCGCACACTACCTGCATCGGCCCGTCACCCGCATCAACCGACAGCACTTGCAGCTTGTCCGCCTGTGGGTGACGCGCAGCGCTCAGCACGCGCGCGACCCGGAACGCGGCAAGCGCGGCACCGGGGTGCTCCAATCTCTCCACTTCCAGCCCGACACGGGTGAGCGCGAGGACGATGTCGTCAAGGCTCGCGTCCGTCTCCAGATGCTCTTTCAGCCAGCCCAGGGTGAATTTCATGCGCCGACTCCCCCGCTCAAGGTCGGCACGTCGAGCACGCCGAAGCCGTAATGCCGCAGCCAGCGGATATCGCCATCGAAGAACGCGCGCAGATCGTCCATCCCGTATTTCAGCATCGCCAGCCGGTCGATGCCGCAGCCGAAGGCAAAGCCCTGCCATATATCGGGGTCATAGCCGCCCGCCGCGATGACTTTGCGGTGGACCATGCCCGAGCCGAGCACTTCCATCCAATGGTCGCTGCCGCCGATCACGCGCTTGCCGTTCTGGATGGTGTAGCCGACATCGACTTCGGCCGAGGGTTCGGTGAAGGGGAAATAGCTGGGGCGCAACCGCAGCACGATGTCATCACGCTCGAAATAGGCCTTCAGAAACGTCTCCAGCGTCCATTTCAAATGGCCGAGCGTGATCCCCTTGTCGATCACCAGCCCCTCGACCTGATGGAACATCGGCGTGTGGGTCGCGTCCGAATCGGAGCGATAGGTGCGGCCGGGCGCGATGATATACACCGGCTTGTCGCCGCCTGCTGCCTGCATCGCGCGAATTTGCACCGGGCTGGTGTGGGTTCGCAGCACCATCGGCGCGGCGTGCTCGCCCGCGAGATAGAAGGTGTCGTGCATCGCCCGCGCGGGGTGGGTTTCGGGAATGTTGAGCGCGGTGAAATTATACCAGTCGGTCTCGATCTCCGGCCCCGTCGCCACTGCAAAGCCCAGATCGGCGAAAATTTCGGCCAGCTCGTCCATGACTTGTGAAACCGGGTGGATCGTGCCCATCGCGAGCGGCTCGGCGGGCAGCGTCATGTCCAGCGTTTCGGCAGCGAGGCGGGCGTCAAGGGCGTCACGCTCCAGCGCGGCGCGGCGGGTGGCAAGCGCGTCGGTCACGGCTTCGCGTAAGGCGTGGATGCGCGGGCCTTCGCTCTGGCGCTGGTCAGGCGACATCGCGCCCAGCGTTTTCAAAAGCGCGGTGATGCTCCCCGACTTGCCGAGTGCCGCGACGCGAATCGTCTCCACCGCGTCGGGGGCGTCGGCCGCCTTAATCTGGCCGAGCAGGTCGGCGCGCATCTGGTCCAGGGTCGTCATCGCTCATCCTTTGCTGGAATGGGGTGCTAGCGGGTGATGCGCCAAAGAAAAAGGGCGCCGGTGATGTCACCGACGCCCCATTTCGTGTTTGTGCGCTATACCGCTCAGGCGGCCTGGGGCAGAGCCGCCTTTGCTTGCGCGATGATGCCGCTAAACGCTGCACCCTCGTGCATCGCGATGTCGGCGAGCACTTTCCGGTCGAGTTCGATGCCTGCAAGCTTCAGCCCGTGCATGAACTGCGAATAGGTAAGGCCTTCCGCGCGGACACCGGCGTTGATGCGCTGGATCCACAAAGCGCGGAACGAGCGCTTCTTCACCTTGCGGTCGCGATAGGCGTATTGCCCGGCCTTCTCCACCGCCTGACGGGCGATGCGGATGGTGTTCTTGCGGCGGCCATAATAGC
>DHHS01000052.1:12042-17350 GCA_002403415.1 Sphingomonas sp. UBA4766
TTGATGCGCTGGATCCACAGCGCTCGGAACGACCGCTTCTTAACCTTGCGGTCGCGATAGGCATATTGCCCGGCCTTTTCGACGGCCTGGCGAGCGATGCGGATCGTATTCTTGCGGCGGCCATAATAGCCCTTGGCCGATTCGAGAATCCGCTTGTGCTTGGCGCGGGTGGTTACACCCCGTTTGACGCGTGCCATGTTCCTGTCGCTCCTTTACTTCAGGCCGTAAGGCGCCCACGCCTTGACGGTCGCGGTGTCGGCCTTGGCGAGCACCGAGGTGCGGCGGTTCTGGCGAATATATTTGGCGTTATGGCTGATGAGGCGGTGGCGCTTGCCCGCAACCCCATGTTTCAGTTTGCCGGTCGCGGTGACGGTGAAGCGCTTCTTCACCCCGCTCTTGGTCTTGAGTTTGGGCATTTTCGTCTCCTCATGTTTCGCGACGATTTATGAACAGCCACGGCAGCCCATACCGGCCGGACCATTCCTCTTACTCGCGGAAAGAGCGGGCGCATAGCGAGGCTACTCGCAAAAGGCAAGCGCTTCAGTGGCCGTGACAGGCCAGCGCCTCGACAATATCGTCAATCCGCGCCGGTTCACCCGCCGCAATCACATCGCCCGCGCTGTCGGCGGTCAGCGGATCGCCCACCCAGTCGCACATCCGCCCGCCTGCCCCCTCCACCACCGGGACAAGGGCTGCGAAATCATGAAGCTTCAGGCCCGCCTCGACCACAATGTCGAGATGCCCGCTCGCGAGACACGCGTAGTTGTAGCAATCGCCGCCCAGCACCGTCGATCGCACCGCCGCGTCCAGATGTTCAAACGCATGAAGCTGGCCATCATCGAATAATGCAGGAGAGGTGGTCGCGAGCAGTGCCTCGTCGAGCGATTTGATGAGCCGCGTGCGGGCGGGCGCGCCGTTCATCAGTGTCGGCTGGCCCACCACGCCCAGCCAGCGCTCCTTCAGGATCGGCTGGTCGATGACGCCAAGCACCGGCCAACCCTCCACCACCAGCGCGATGAGGGTACCGAAAATCGGTCGCCCGGCAATGAAGGCGCGGGTGCCGTCGATCGGGTCGAGCACCCAGGCACGGCCCGATGTACCGGGCTTGGTCCCATATTCCTCACCGATGATGGCGTCGGTGGGGAAACTCCGCTCGATAAGCTGGCGCATCGCCGCCTCCGCTGCGCGGTCGGCAAGCGTGACGGGGGAGGCATCCCCCTTCGTCTCCAGCCCATGTTCGGCGCGGAAGTAAGGGCGGATCGCGGCGCCCGCTGCATCGGCAAGCGCATGGGCAAGGGCGGTGGCGTGATCGATATCGGTTTGGGCAAGGCGCATTTCCCTCGCCTAGCCGGTGTCCGGCCGCACCGCCAGCCTCGCTTCCGTCACAAAGCGCTGACAAAAGGGGGTATGCGTATCTGGATCCTATCGCTCGCCCTTGCCACGGTCGCCGCGTTTGCGGCTCCGGCATCCGCTCAACTCCGTCCGCTGGTCGCCCCGCCCGAAAGCGCCGCCAAGGCCAGCACCGACGGCGTCGATGTGTTCCTGATCAATGAAGGGGCTGCGCCTGTGCCGATCGCAGCGCCCGACACGATCGACACGATCGCTCAGGATGGCACCGCGCTGACGCTGGAGCTGATTCGCTCGACAGCGGACGCAGCGCCCGTGCCCGCAGGTGGTTTTGCGAAACTGCGCTATCGGCTGGCCCCGCTTGGTCCGGCGGCGGGTCAGGTTGCAAGGGCGCCCGATCGCCCGCGCGCTGTGTCCGTGGGCGATGGCGAAACGCAAGTTGCCGACTCCGCTGGCGTCACCAGCGCCTTTGTCGAACGCTTTCGCCCCTATGAGCCAACCTATGTCGCAATCGGGTCGGGCCAGGAAAATACCAAGGCGCAGGTCAGCTTTGCGTTGCGTCCTTTTGGCGGCACGGGGGTGCTCTCGCACTTGAACCTTGCGTATACGCACACGTTTTTTTGGGCGTTCAACCGCCCGTCGGGGCCAATCACGACGTCAATCTATAGCCCTGAAGTCTATTTCGACGTGCCGGTCGGCGAACAGGTGAATGTCGCCTTTGGCTATCGCCATAGTTCGAACGGCGGCGGCCCGACCGATTCGATTGATGCCAACCGGCTGTATTTGCGTGTCAATCGCCAGTTTGACCTGGGCCGCGGCTGGCGGCTGGATGTCGCGCCGCAGGGCTGGGTGTTTTTCGGCACGCGCGGGATTGCTACTGATCTCGATCGGTTTTGGGGCAATGGCGGCATCACGGCGTCGATCACCCAGCGCAACGGCGTGAAGCTTGCGCTTTATGGTCGCGGCGATCCGACAACCGGGCGCGGGGCGGCGGAGCTGTTCCTGTCCTATCCGCTGCGGCGGATTGGCGGCGATGTCGGGCTTTATCTATTTGGTCAGGCGTTTACCGGCTTTGGCGAAACCCTGCCACGCTATAATCAGCGCGACACGACGGCGCGGATCGGCATCGCGCTCACCCGATAAGCCCGCGCGACTGCGCTCACGGAATTTTAGGCATTTTTGCGCTACGTCCTGTCCTGCGCAGTCGCGGGGCGGGGCGTGGGTAGGGCGTAATCGGTGAACCTTAAATGTCGATAGGCAGGCGCAGAGCAGTGCATAATGTCGCGCATTTGGCGGATCGGACCGCGAACGAACAGTCGATGTTTGACCGCGTCCGCGACTTTTTGACGCGCAATGCGCTGGGCCCTGACCCGGTCAATTATGAATTTGGTTACCGCATCGCCAGCAACCCCGATGGCGAGCTGGCGCGCGCGGTCGAGGAACTGACCGATGGCGGCGTGCGGCTGACCCGTAACGATATCGAGGCGCTGGGCGGCGTCGTCAGCACCGCATCGACCCCGACCAGCGCGGGCCAGCGCGAAGCGATCGGCCAGATGCTGGTCGCGCAAACGCAGATGCAGGTCGAAGGTTTTCAGGACCTTGTCGCCGCGATGCGCAACGAAGCCCGTGATTTCGGCCGCGACCTTGCCGCAAAGGCCAATGCGATTCGCGACATTTCGGCATCATCCGTATCGGTCACCGACATTGTGCGGCTGACCAGCGCCATGATCGAGCGCGTGCACACCACCGAAGAGCAGCTTGAAGCCGCCACGCGCGAAGCCGATGAGCTGCGCCAGAAGCTTGAGGAAGCGCGCGACAATGCGCAGCGTGACCCGCTGACCGGCCTCGCCAATCGTCGCGCCTTTGAAGAGGGCTATGCCGAGCGGCAGGCGCGCCAGGCGTCGATTGCGGTTGCGGTGTGCGACATCGACCATTTCAAGCGCGTCAATGACGGATTCGGCCATGCGGTGGGGGACCGCGTGCTGAAAGCGATTGGCAAGGCGCTCGCGGAACATTGCGACGGGCATCTTGTCGCGCGCTATGGCGGCGAGGAGTTTGTGGTGCTGTTCGCCGACATCGCGCTCGATAAGGCGCGTGCGTTGTTGGAGACGGCGCGCGAGGAAGTGGCGCGCAAGCGTTATCGGCTGCGCGAAACCGATGCGCCGCTGGGCGAAGTCACATTTTCGGCCGGGCTGACCGCGGTCGGTGAGGGCGAGTCGGTCGGCGATGCGTTCGAACGTGCCGATGGCCTGCTTTATGCGGCGAAGGCCGATGGTCGCAATTGCCTGAAGATTGGCTGAGCAGTCTGGTTAATTTTCCTATAGTTTAGCGCTTGGCGCCGGTTTGCCTGGCGCATTTTCCCATGCCGTGGTGCTCGCGCGTCGCTTGTTTGCGGTTTTCAGCCGTTTTTTGGCATTTGGCACGCTAGCTGCAAACCCCTTTGGCATCGCCGCCGGATGGTCCGGTGGGCGGGACGAAAAGGGAGAAAATCTATGTCACGGTTTGAATCGGCTCAGCGGGTGGTGTTCTCGGTTGCGGCATCGCTGTTCGTGGGTGTGGTGATGTTTTCGGCGGCCGTGCCGGTCATGCCGATCGTTTGATCGCGCTCGAACGAAGCAAGCGAAGGAGGATGACGATGACCAAGCTGTTTACGCCCGCGCTGCTCGCCTTTGCGGTGACGGCCCTGTTGATTGTTGGCCATGCCGCGCTGTTGAATGTGGTTGCCGCCGTCTGATACGGCGTCGGATGCGGCAATCAGGAAACTCGAATGACCAGCGACGACGATAGTTTCGTGTATGATGCAGAAAGTGGCGAATGGATCAGTGCCGCCGATGCGGCGAAGGCAGCGCAGGTTGAGGTGCGCGACGCGGTCGGCAATCTGCTCGCCGATGGGGATCAGGTAACGCTGATCAAGGATTTGGTGGTGAAGGGCGCCGGGCAAACGCTAAAGCGTGGTACACTCATCAAATCTATCCGCCTGACCGGGGATGCTCAGGAAATTGATTGCAAGTTCGACGGGATAAAGGGGTTAGTGCTGCGCGCCGAATTTGTGCGCAAACGCTGATCCCGGGTGCGGACGGTTAAACCAGCCGCAGCGCGCCAAGCGCAAATACTGCCGCCACAACCAACAGGATGACCCCAACCGGCAGGCGCACCGCGCGGCGGCGCAACCGGGCGACCTCGACTTCCCCCAGAGCGAGCGCCCCGCCCGCGACGACAAGGCCGCCCAGCGTCGCGCCGATCGCTGCAAAGGCGGACGTCCCGCTGCGCAGCGCCAACGCCGTTGCGACAAACTGCGCGCTGCCAAAGCCCAGCGTCAACATGCCAACCAGCGGCGTCAGCAGCGGCCCGGTCCGCCATCCGCTGAACGATTCGGGCGGCTTTAGCGTGCCGAAACAGCCCAACCCCGCCGCCGCCAGCGCCAGCGCCAGAAACAACGCGCGGGCATTAGGGGTGAGCCGCGGGGCAAGCGCGGCGCCGCCGATCGTCGCCAGCGCATTCACCGTCGCCAGCGCGACTGCAACCCCAACCAGAATCAGCAAATGCTGGCGATAGCACGCGCCAAGCCCGGCGATCAGCCACGGCGTGCGATCGGTCGCGTGTATTACGATTGCCGTGACCAGCGCCGCCATCAATGCGTCCATGCCCGTTCCGATCGCCTGCCCGCGTCGCGATAGTGCGCGATACCGCGTAAATATGGGGTTAGTGCGCGCCAAGGCTTGACTTTGCGGTCCGGCTGTTTCATTCGCCGCCCCTGATCAAGCGGCGGGCGCCTCTGCTCGTCGCTTGTTGTTTTTTCAACTTCGCGGGATTTAGGTCATGGCAAAGCCGACCACAGTTAAGATCAAGCTTGTCAGCTCGGCCGACACCGGGTTCTTTTATGTCACTAAAAAGAACCCGCGCACCAAGACCGAAAAGCTCAGCTTCAAGAAGTATGACCCGGTCGTGCGCAAGCATGTCG
>DHHS01000052.1:17666-25110 GCA_002403415.1 Sphingomonas sp. UBA4766
GAGTTCAAGGAAGCCAAGATCAAGTAATCGGGTAGGCGTCGTCATGCGCCGCTGATTGATTTATCGAGCCGCGGGGTCAGCGCCCTGCGGCTCTTCGCTTGATGGGAGCAGCGCATTGACTTGCGCAACGAAGGCGGCGAGTGCAATCGGCTTCGAGACATAGGCATTGGCGCCTGCGGTCCGAATCCGCTCCTCATCGGCGCGACTCGCATAGGCCGTCACCGCCAAAATCGGGATGTCGCGCAGCATCAGGTCGCCGCGCACCTGCGCAATCAGGTCGTAACCGCTCATATGCGGCAGTTGAATGTCGGTAATCAGCAAATCGGGCCGAAACGCGCGGGCACGCAACGCCGCCTCGCGCCCGTCGCGCACCCCCTCGGTCTCAAACCCGTGCGCGCGCAGCAGATCGCAGAAAAGTTTCAGATTGAGTTCGTTGTCCTCGACAACCAGCACCCTTTTTGCCACGTCCGCGCACATACTCCGTTGGGGGAGGTCAGGATAGGCAATGCTCGCGCGCGATACAAATCAAGACAGGACGGATGCGGTTTCGCTTGCGCTTCGCGCGCTCGCATGGACGCTCGGCGATTCGGTCCGCGCTGAGCGATTGCTCAGCCTTACCGGGCTGACGCCCGATGATTTGCGCACGCGCGCCGAGGCGCCTGTGGTGCTCTCGGCGGTGCTGAGCTTTCTGGAGAGCCATGAGCCTGATCTGATCGCCTGCGCCGACGCACTGGCGGTGCGGCCCGCCGCATTGGTGGCGGCCCGCGCAGAATTGGAGCGCGCATGAGGCCCTTGCTGATCTGTGATTGCGACGAAGTATTGCTGCACATGGTGCGCCATTTCGGCGTGTGGCTGCGCGAGCGGCACGATATCGAATTTTCCATGGCGGGCGGTGATTTCCGCACCAGCATGAAGCGGCCCGACGGCATGCTGGTCGATTTTGACCAGATGCGCGCGCTGATCGACGGGTTTTTCCCGGACGAAATGGCGCGCCAGACTTTGGTGCCGGGCGCGGGGGAGGCGCTGGCGGCGCTCGGCGAGGTGGCCGACATCATCATCCTCACCAATCTGGGCGATCATTGCCGTGATGCGCGGATCAGCCAGCTTGCCGCGTTCGGCATCGCCCACCGGGTCGAGACGAATCAGGGCGGCAAGGGCGATCCGGTCGCACGGCTGATCGCCGAACATGGCGATCCGGTGACGGTGTTTGTCGATGATCTGGCGGTGCACCATGAGTCGGTCGCCAAACACGCCCCCGCCGTCCACCGGCTGCACATGGTGTCGGAGCCCGAGCTGGCACCGCATATCAAGCCCGCGGCGTTCGCTCATGCGCGGATCGACGATTGGGGTGCGGCGCACCGCTGGATCGCCGATCGCTTCGCCCAAGCTCTTCCCGCTGCACCAACTGGAGCCATGCCATGACCGACCGCATCACCGCTGCCCTTGCCGAACTGGGCCTTTCACTGCCGCAAGCGGCGGCACCGGTTGCCGCCTATGTCCCTGCGGTGGTGGCGGGCGGGTTGCTCCACATCTCAGGCCAATTGCCCTTTGCCGCTGACGGTGCGTTGATGACCGGCCGGGTGGGGGAGGACCGCGAGCTCGACTATGCGCACGCCGCCGCACAGCGCTGTGCGCTGATGCTGGTGGCGCAAATGGCGCAGGCTTTGGGGTCGCTCGACCGGGTGGAGCGGATTGTGAAGCTGGGCGTTTTCGTCAATTCGGCAACCGGCTTCACCGATCAGGCCAAGGTCGCCAATGGCGCGTCCGAGCTGATGGTCGCGCTGTTCGGAGAGGCCGGCAAGCATGCGCGCAGTGCAGTCGGTGTGGCGGTGTTGCCGCTGGGCGCTGTCGTCGAAATCGACGCAATTGTCGCGGTGCGCGGGTAAGCGGGTTACCCCAGCGCCACCTGTTTTTCCTCGGCCAGCCGGTCGAGCTCGGCGCGGGTCTTGCGCTCGGCTGCGGTTTTGAGCTGGCCGCATGCCGCATCAATGTCGCGCCCGCGCGGGGTGCGGGTGGGCGCGGAAATGCCCGCTTCGAAAATGATGCTCGAAAACGCGCGAATCCGCTCCGGCGTCGAACATTCATAGGGTGCGCCAGGCCAGGGATTGAACGGGATCAGGTTCACCTTGGCAGGCAGTTTATACTGGCGGATCAGCCGCACGAGTTCGCGCGCGTCGGCATCGCTGTCATTCTTGTCCCTCAGCATCACATATTCAAACGTGATCCGCCGGGCATTGTTCGCGCCGGGATAATCCGCGCACGCCTGAAGCAATTCCTCAATCCCGTATTTGCGGTTGAGCGGCACGATTTCGTCGCGCACTTCCTTGGTCACGGCGTGGAGCGACACGGCGAGGTTGACGCCGATTTCGACGCCCGCGCGCGCCATCATCGGCACGACACCGCTGGTCGATAGCGTGATCCGCCGCTTCGACAGCGCAAGGCCATCGCCGTCCATCACCAGCTTGAGCGCATCGCGGACATTGTCGAAATTATACAGCGGCTCGCCCATGCCCATCATCACGATGTTGGTGAGCAGCCGCCCCTCGGGCTGGCTCGGCCATTCGCCCAGCGCATCGCGGGCGAGCATCACTTGGCCGACGATTTCGCTTGGCGTGAGATTGCGGACCAGCCGCATCGTGCCGGTGTGGCAAAAGCGGCAATTGAGCGTGCAGCCTACCTGGCTCGACACGCACAATGTCCCCCGATCGGCATCGGGGATGAAAACCATCTCATAATCCTGGGCATCAGGCGCACGCAGCAGCCATTTGCGGGTGCCATCGACCGAGACCTGCGCTTCGATGACTTGCGGGCGACCGATCACGAACCGCTGGTCGAGCCAGGGCTGCATCGCTTTGGAGATGTCGGTCATCACCGCAAAGTCGGTCGCGCCGCGATTATACATCCAGTGCCAGAGTTGCTTGGCGCGCAGCTTGGCCTGTTTCGGCTCGAGCTGCGCGGTCTCCAGCGCGAGCCGCAGCTCATCCTTCGACAGGCCGATCAGGTCGATCCGGCCATCATCGCGGCGCGGCGCCGCGCGCGGGACAGCAACGGGGTCGATATGGCCGGGAATCGGCATCAGCGCGGCAGGATCGGGCATCGCGGGGCCATAGCGATGTCCGCGCGATTTTACCAGCGCGTCAGGCGGGCGCGTTTACGGGCGACGCATAGCTGGCAAGCGCACCCAGCGTCGCTTGTGCGCGACGATAGGCGATCGGTTCGCCGATGTTCAGCCGCGTGCGCGCCGCCGCAATCGGTTCGTTCAGCAGCGCGGGGTAATCCTCCCCCGCCAGCCAGGCCGCGCGACGGCCGCTGCGATACCCCTCCCAAACCGCGCGGGCAAAGGCGAGCCGCTTGGTCACGACAATCGACTTGAGTGCCGCGCCGACCGCGATAAATGCCCAGCCCAGCCCGCCAACCTGCGCATAGCTGAACGCGACCAGGCACGCCTCGCCCAGCGTTTCGTCCGCTTTATACCCGGTCAGCGTGTGCCAGATGTCGTGCGTGTCGCGGATACGCCGCCCGAACCACGCATAGGGATGGCGCATCGGCACTTCCGCCTTGTCGAGGTTCGATACTTCGGCCAGCCCCATCGCGCTATAGCCGGTCGCGGCCAGAAAATCGCGATACGCCGCCCCCACCGTGCCCGGCTTAAACGATGCAATATAGGCAGGGTCAGAGAGCGTATCGGCCAGCTCGATCTGCGCAAAGGCAATCTCGCCGCCCTCAAAACTGCGCACCAGCCGCGCATAATTGCGCTTGCCATTGCCCGCGTTCAGCGCGCGCATGATGACAAAAACCTGCGTCGTATCATCGCCATTGCGCAACAATGTGCGCAGCGCGGCGCGGGCGGTTTTCCAGTCGCGGCGATCGGGAATGAGCGTTTCGGCCATGGCGAGTCCCTTGCTGACAGCGGTGTGAATATCATCGCCGACAAGGCTTAAGCAAGTCCTTGCGCAGGGCCGGTATCACGCTGTCGCCAAGAGTGTTGGACATAATGACCAACACTCTTGACATCGCGATTTGAATATGACAAACACTCTTGTCATATGGTCCAGAGTGTTTGTCCTTCACTATGTGTCTGGCGGGTGCGCTGAGCCGTGGAAAATCGTTTGCGCGTGCTGCGGGCCGAAGCCGGGATGAGCCAGGCGGATCTCGCGATCCGGCTGGGCGTCTCGCGTCAGACGATCAATGCAGTTGAGACCAATAAATATGACCCCAGCCTGCCGCTCGCGCTGCGGCTGGCGAAAGTTTTTGGAGTGCCTGTCGATGCCATTTTCCTCGATGACTGGAAGCCCGATGACCCCGCCTGAGCGGCCAAAGCGGTCGCTGCTGCAACGCTTCGCCATGTCGATCGCGATCTTCGTGCCGATTGGTGCGATGTCGGGTTATTATGTCGGACGCACTCTGAGGGCCGCCGAACCGGGCGGGATACCGTTCACCTGGACACTGGGCGAGCTGTTCAGCCTGGTTATTGCCTTAATGCTCATCTTCAGCGGTGCGGTCGTGGCCGTTGCCGCGACCAGTGACCGCCGCTGGAACCGGATGGTCGAGCGTCAGGCAGCGGATGAACCCGTCGATCCCGCCGCGCGGACGAGCGGCGTGCGCCAGGCATGGGTATGCGTTTTGGCAGGCGGGCTGATGCTCGCGCCGCCGATCGCTGCGCATATCCCCTTAGGGGTGGAGGCGCGGGTCGGCATCGCGGTGGCGATTGGCCTGTTGATGGTGGTTGAAACGTGGATCAACCTGAAGCTGTGGCGTGACGGCGATGAGCTGACCCGCGCCGTGATCGCGCAAACCGGGGCGCTGTGCTTCTGGACGTTGCAACTGGCGCTGTTCAGCTGGGCCGCGCTCGCCAAGCTCGATCTGGTGCCCGATATCGATAGCTGGTCGATGTTTACGCTGGTGATGGGCGTCTACCTGATCGTATCGGTAATGATCGCGCAACGCCGCGGGCTGGTGCCCGAACGGTGACCCCCCATCACACCCGCATCGGCATGATGACGTAGAGGGCGGGGGCCTTGTCATTTTCGCGGATCAGCGTGGGGGCGGCGGAATCAGCCAAGTGGACTTCGACCATATCGCCCTCAACCTGTGCCAATATGTCGAGCAGATACCGGCTGTTAAACCCAATTTCGAACGCAGGCGCGGTATAGTCGCCTGGCACGTCTTCGGCTGCGGTGCCGTTTTCGGGGCTGGTCACTGACAGCGTGATCTTGTCGCGGTCGAGCGCCATTTTGACGGCGCGGGTTTTTTCGGTGGCGATCGTTGACACGCGGTCCACCCCTTCTTGAAACGCACGCGGGTCGATTTTCAGGATGCGGTCATTGCCCGTCGGGATCACCCGGCTGTAATCGGGGAAGGTTCCGTCAATCAGCTTCGACGTCAAAATCGCCTGGCCCAGGTCAAAGCGGATCTTGGTGCCCGACAGCGACACCCCGACCGCGCCGTCAACTTCATCAAGCAGCTTGCGCAACTCGCTCACGCATTTGCGCGGCACGATGACATCGGGCATCCCCTCTGCCCCCCCCGGCCGCGCGACGGTGACGCGGGCGAGCCGGTGACCATCGGTTGCCGCCGCCTTCAGCACGGGGGCGGGGTCGTCCGATACGTGCAGGAAAATACCGTTAAGGTAATAGCGCGTTTCCTCGGTCGAAATTGCAAAGCGCGTCTTGTCGATCATCTGCTTCAATGTTTCGGCGGGCAGCTCGAACTGGGTCGGCAATTCCCCCTCGGCAATCACCGGAAAATCATCGCGCGGGAGCGTGGCGAGGCTGAACTTTGCGCGGCCGGCCATGATCGTCATCCGCCCGTCCGCCGCCGATAGCGCGACTTGCGCGCCTTCGGGCAGTTTGCGGACGATGTCGAACAAGGTGTGCGCCGACACGGTGGTCGCGCCGGGTTGATCGACGGCGGCGGCGACGAGTTCGTTGATCTGAAGATCAAGATCGGTCGCCATCAGCTTGAGCGCGCCCTCCGTGCTCGCCTCGATCAGCACGTTGGACAGGATGGGGATTGTGTTGCGCCGCTCAACCACCGACTGGACATGGCTCAAGCCCTTTAGCAAGGTTGCGCGTTCGATCGTCGCCTTCATTCTGCTCCCCCGGGGCCGCCGCCCCTTGATATAGTCTGCGTCCCATCGGTGTCGGTCCCGATCGGGACAGCCGACAAATAGTGCGACTTATTCCTTAAACATAAACCGGTCTGTAGCAAGCGCGGGCGCGCGCAAATGCGCGGCTGATCCGGCGCAGATTGGCACGTTCGGCTGAACAAGACTGGATATTCGTGCCGCCGCATTGCATGACAAGTCATCTAATCGGGTGAAAGGGCATGATGCGAAAGGGCCGGGATTTCATCGCGCGCCACGGCGAGACCGTGTTCAATGCCGCCCGTCGGCTTCAGGGGGATGCCGCGCACACCCCGCTGACCCGGGCCGGCTTTGCGCAGGCCGATGAAATGGGCGCGGCGCTGGCCGCGTATCTGGGGCCGACGCCGCCGATGGCACTCTGGGCGTCAAGTGCGGGCCGCGCGCTGCAAACGCTGGCGATTGTGGCCGAGCATCTGGGGCTCGACTGGCACGGAGCGCGCGCCGATGACCGGCTGGTCGAGATTGGCATGGGGCGCTGGGGCGGGCGATATTATGCCGATGTGATTGCCGAGGCAGGGTCAGTGACCGACGCCGAGAGCGGCTTGCTAAGCCCCTCACCCGATGGCGAAACCTATCCGCAGATTGCCGCGCGGCTGAACGATTGGCTGGCGTCAACGCAGGATGATCCCGGTGATCGGCTAGTCATCATGCACGGCGTGTCGAGCTGTGTGCTGCGCGGGATCATGACCGGCCTGCCGGTATGGCCCTCGCTTGGGACAGCAGCGGCAGCGGCCCTGCCGCAGGGGTCGATCGTGATGATCACGCAAGGGGTGGAGACAGTGATCCATCGCGGCGGCGGCAGCGCCCCGGCGTGAGGCGGCGCTGGGGGTCGGTGGGGCTCGGGCTTGCGCTGCTCGCCAGCTCGGCCGAGGCGCGCGATGTGCTGGGCACCTATGACCGCTGGGCCGCGTTTCGCGATGCCTCGCCCCAGCATTGCTACGCGGTTGCGCGACCGGTGCGGGGCGGCGGTCGCGGCAGCGGGAGCGCGGCATTTGCCAGCATCAACCACTGGCCGCGTCAGGGCGTGCATGGGCAGGTGCATCTGCGGCTCTCGCGACCCCGCAATCCGCGTGCGCGCGTGACGCTGAGCATTGGCGAGCGCCGGTTTGAGCTGGTCGCGGGTGACGTCGATGCCTGGGCACCCGATGCGCGCACCGACGCAGCGATCGTGGCGGCAATCCGCAGCAGCCGGTCGATGAGCGTCGAGGCACTGGCGCGCGGTGGCGGGGCGTTTGCCGATGCTTATACCCTGCGGGGGGCGGCGACCGCGATCGATGCTGCCGCTTTGGGGTGCCTTAG
>DHHS01000106.1 GCA_002403415.1 Sphingomonas sp. UBA4766
ATATGTCCGATTCGGCAGAGATCATTTCTAGTCTGCGGCACCGCATCGCCGCTGTCGAGCGCGTTTGCGTAGCGGCCCCACCGTGCCGGGTGCCGACCGGGCATATCGGCATGGATGCAGCGCTTGGCGGTGGGCTGGCGCAGGGGGTGCTGCACGAACTGTTCGCCGCAGAACAGGACGATAGCGGGAGCGCAGGCGGCTTTGCGGCGATGCTTGCCAGCCGGATGATGGGGGCGGGGACCGCGATCTGGTTGCGCGAGGCAAGTGCGGAGCGGCGTGGCGGGTGCCTGCACGCGCCGGGGCTGGCCGAACTGGGGCTGGATCCGGGGCGGGTGGTGCTGGGCGTGCTCGACGATGCGGCGAGCTTGCTCAAAGTCGCGAATGATGTGGTGCGGTGCCCCGATATTGCGGTGGCGGTGATCGAATTGTGGCGCGATCCGCGGCTGCTCGATCTGACGGCGAGCCGGCGGCTGGCGGTGGCGGCCGAAAGGTCGGGGGTCACCGTGCTGATGCTGCGCGCTGACGCCAGCCCAGCCCCCAGTGCGGCGCAGACCCGCTGGTCGGTGGCAGCGGCGGCGGCCGCGCCGCTTGATGCCAAGGCACCGGGGCACCCGACGCTTGAGTTGACTTTGTTGCGCCAGCGCGGTGGCCGTGCCGAGCTGAACTGGCGCGTGGAGTGGGACCGTGATGCGAAATTATTCCGAGAAGCGGCGCTTTGTGGCGCTTTACTGGCCACACCTGGCGGCGGATCGCTGGCGCCGGACCAACGCTGCGCCGGATAGCCCAGTTGTTTTCACCGCCAAACAGCGCGGGGCGATGCGGATTGTCGCGACCTGCGAGGGCGGGCGGGCGCTGGCCGGGCTGACGCTGGCCGATGCGCGTGCGCGTGTGCCCGATTTGGTCGTGGTGGCGCATGATCCAGCGGCCGATCTGCGGCTGCTCGAACATATTGCCGACGGGTGCGATCGCTATACGCCGATGGCGACGCTGGATAGCGATGCGGGCATCACGCTCGACCTGACCGGCTGCGGCGATGAAGGCGCGATTGCCGATGATGTCACCACTCGGCTGGCGCGCGCCGGGTGGCAGGTGCGCCACGCGATCGCCGCTACGCCCGAAGCCGCGCAAGCGCTCGCCCGTTATCAGACCGCGCCCGCCACGGACGAGGCAGCCGCAGTGCGGCGGTTGCCGATTACCGCGCTTGAGGCCGATGACGAAACCGAACTGGCGCTGCGCCGCGCCGGGATGAGGACGATCGGCGACCTTGCCGCCCGGCCCAGCGCGCCGCTGGTCGCGCGGTTTGGCGCCGATATCGGCGACCGGCTCGCGCGGTTGCTGGGCAAGTCCGACAGTCGCATCACCCCGCGCCGCGCCGCTCCCGCGCTGGTATTTGAGCGCCGCTTTGCCGAACCCGTGGCGTCCGCCGATTATGCGCTGGCGATGCTGGGCGAACTTGCGCGCGAGGCCGAAATTGTGCTGGCCGAGCAGCACCGCGGCGGGCGCTGTTATGCGGCGCGTTTTTACCGCAGCGACGGCGTGGCGCGCGATCTGGTGGTCGAAGCAAGCCTGCCGATGCGCGGCGCGCGCGATGTAATGCGGCTGTTTGGCGAACGGGTGGCAGCACTTGCCGATCCGATTGATCCCGGCTTTGGCTTTGATCTGATCCGTCTCGCGGTACCGGTGGTCGAACCGATGGCGCCGACGCAGTTGCAGCTTGAGGGCGGGGCGGTTGCGGAAGGGGAACTGGCGGCACTGATCGACCGGCTGAGCACGCGGGTGGGCAAGGGGCGGTTTCGCCGCCTGCGCCCACGCGACAGCCATATCCCGGAGCAAGCTGTGCTTGCGCTGCCCGCGGTCGACGCGCCGCAGCCTGCCCGGTGGGACGCGCCGGAGATGGGCGAGCCGCCGCTGCGCCCCATCCACTTGTTCGATCCCCCGCAAGTAATTGATGTAATTGCCGAAGTGCCCGAAGGTCCGCCGCATCGCTTTCGCTGGCGGCGCACGCTGTACGAAGTAAAGGGGGTTGAGGGGCCGGAACGGATCGCCGCACAGTGGTGGCAGCGCGACGATAATCGCGGGCTGACGCGCGATTATTACCGGATCGAGGATGCGCAAGGGCGCCGTTTCTGGATTTTCCGCCACGGACTTTATGGCAGCGAACGCACTGTGCCCGACTGGTATATGCACGGGCTTTTCGCGTGAGGGGGACTGGACCTTGGTCGCGCTTCTCTGCGCCTCTGCGTGCACAAATTACTTCTGCCCGTGCCTCTACACCGCTATTTTACCCAGACCAATGCCCGCCGAACTGATCGCGGCGACCAATTATTCGTTCCTGCGCGGCGCGGCGCACCCTGCGGAAATGGTGACGACCGCGCTCGCGCTGGGGTTGAGCGGGGTCGGTATTGCTGATCGCAATACCGTCGCGGGGACGGCGCGCGCGCATCTGGCGCTGCGCGAGGCGGCCGCGGCGGCGCGCGAGGCGGGGCTGCCGACACTTGATTTCAAGCTCGCGGTCGGCGCGCGGCTGGTTTTTGCCGATGGCACGCCCGACATTGTCGCCTATCCCACCAACCGGCGTGGCTGGGGGCGGCTTTGCCGGTTGCTGACGCGGGGTAATTTGCGCGCGCAAAAGGGGAGCTGCATCCTCACCCTTGACGATCTGATCGCGCATTTGGGTGATTTGTTGTTGATCGTCATGCCCGAAAGCAGTGCCGATCCGGCACAGATGGTGCCGCTCCACGCTTTGCGCGACCGCTATGAATTGCCTGGCGATCCGCCGCCAATGCGCCCCATATTGGTGGTCGATAATGACCGGCCCTTGCCGCCCGACCTGCCCGAACAGCCGTTGAGAGACATCGACGCGGTTGTCGCGCGGTTGACGACGGCGGCGCCCGGCTGCGTCTGGTTGGCGGCGGTGATGAGGTTTCGCGGTCGCGACCGGCGCTTGCTCGCGCAGGGGTGGGCGCGGGCCGAACGGCTGGGGGTACCGCTCATCGCGACGACCGACGCGCTGTTTGCCGATCCCGCCGCGCGGCCGCTGCACGACGTCCTCACCTGCATCCGTCACGGCACGACGATTGCGGCGGCAGGCAAAAGGCTGGAAGCCAATGCCGAGCGTCACCTCAAATCGCCTGCCGAGCTGGCCCGGCTGTTTCGCGATTGCCCCGATGCAGTGGCGCAAACCGAAGCGCTGCTCGCGCGGATCGAGTTTTCGCTCGACCAATTGCGCTATGAATATCCGCACGAGCCGGTGCCTGAGGGCTGGGACGCGATGGCGTGGCTCGAACACCTCGCGCTGGAGGCGGCGCGCGCCCGCCATCCGGAAGGGATTCCCGACCGGCTGCACAAAATGCTTGATGAGGAATTCGCGCTGATCCGCAAATGCGATTACGCTTATTATTTCCTGACCGTGCACGACATTGTCCGTTTCGCGCGGGGGTGCGACCCGCCGATCCTGTGCCAGGGGCGGGGATCGGCCGCCAATTCGGCGGTGTGTTTCCTGCTTGGCATCACCTCGGTTGATCCGATGCAGCACGACCTCTTGTTTTCGCGCTTCGTGTCGGAGGAGCGGCGCGAACCGCCCGATATCGACGTCGATTTCGAGCATGAGCGGCGCGAGGAAGTGATGCAGTATATCTATCGCCGTTATGGCCGCGACCGCGCCGGAATTGCGGCGACCGTCATCCATTACCGCCCGCGCAGCGCGGTGCGCGAAGTCGGCAAGGCGCTGGGCTTTACTGAAGACGTTACCAACCGGATCAGCAGCACGGTGTGGGGCAGCTATGCGAGTGCCATCGAAGAAAAAAGGTTTGCGGAAACGGGCTTTAGCCTAAACGATCCCAATATCGCCCGGCTGAAATCGCTGGTCGACCAATTGCTCAATTTTCCGCGCCATTTGTCGCAGCATGTCGGCGGGTTCGTGCTGACCCAAGGTCGGCTGGACGAGATGGTGCCGATTCACAATGCCGCAATGGCGGACCGGACCTTCATCGAATGGGACAAGGATGACATCGACGCGCTCGGCCTGATGAAAGTTGATGTGCTCGCGCTCGGTATGTTGACCTGCATCCAAAAAAGTTTCGAGCTGATGCACGACCACGGCCTGGGCGATTATGTGCTCGACAGCATCCCGGCTGAGGATGTCGCCACTTATGACATGCTGTGCCAGGGCGACAGCATTGGCGTGTTTCAGGTCGAAAGCCGCGCGCAGATCAACATGCTCCCGCGCCTTAAACCGCGCAAACTCTATGATTTGACCGTGCAAGTCGCGATTGTGCGGCCGGGGCCGATTCAGGGCGATATGGTCCACCCCTATTTGCGGCGGCGCGCCGGGTTGGAGCCGGTGGAATTTCCGTCGCCTGCGCCCCCGCACGACCCGAATGAGTTGCGGACATTGCTCGGCGAGACTTACGGCGTGCCGCTTTTCCAGGAACAGGCAATGAAGCTGGCGATTGTCGCGGCCGCCTTCACCCCCAGCGAGGCGAACCAGTTGCGCCGCGCGATGGCGACGTTTCGGCATGTCGGCGGCATGGACAAATTTCGTGAAAAGCTGATCGGTGGCATGGTCGCGCGCGGCTATGAACCGGCCTTTGCCGAGCGTTGTTACAGCCAGATCGAGGGTTTCGGTTCCTATGGCTTTCCCGAAAGCCATGCGCTGTCATTTGCGCGGCTGGTCTATGTGTCGGCGTGGATCAAATGCCATCATCCCGCCGTGTTTGCCGCAGCCCTGCTCAACGCGCAGCCAATGGGGTTTTACGCGCCCGCCCAGATTGTCCGCGATGCGCGCGAGCACGGGGTCGAGGTGCGCGGGATCGATGTGAATGCGAGCATTTGGGATAACCGGCTCGAATGGGTGCGCGATGGCCATGCCCTGCGGCTTGGCTTTCGCCAGATCACTGGCTTTCGCCGCGATTGGGCAGAGGCGATTGCCTCGGCGCGGCTGAACGGTGCTTTCACGGGAATTGAGGAGATCGCGCGCCGGGCCGACTTGCCGCAGCGCGCCTTGCGGCTGATTGCTGATGCTGACGGGTTTGCCTCGCTCAAGCTCGACCGCCGAGCCGCGCTTTGGGAAGTGCGGCGCACGCCTAGCGGCGAGCTGCCGCTGTTTGCGGCGGCGCGCGCGCGCGAACTGGGGGTGGAGGCCGATTATGCGCTGCCGCCCATGTCGGATGCCGAACAGGTGGTCGCGGATTATCAGATGACGCGGCTGTCGCTTAACGCGCATCCGATGCGTTTCCTGCGCGACGAACTGAGCGCGGAGGGGATTGCCAGTTGCGCGCAGACGAGTGCTGCAAAAAACGGCCAGCGCATCCGCACCGCCGGGATTGTGCTCGTCCGCCAGCGCCCCGGCAATGGCAATGCGATTTTCATTACGGTGGAGGATGAAACCGGCGTCACCAACATCGTGCTGTGGGCAAGCCGGTTCGAACGCTATCGCCGCGAAGTCATGGCGTCGCGGCTGATGCTGGTCGAGGGGGAGGTGCAGCGCAGCCCAGAGGGGGTGATCCATTTAATGGCGAGCCGCGTGATTGATCGCACCGCGATGCTCGACACTTTGTCCGATCGCGGTGTCACGCCGGTGGAGCGCAGCCGCGCCGACGAATTCGACCATCCGCCGCATCCGCGTTCGATGTCGAACCGCCACCGCCCCACCGCCCGCCACCCGCGCGACGTGCGTATCATCCCGAAATCACGCGATTTTCATTAAGGCGCGGACTTCGCCTCTGCCAAAGTCGGCCCGTTCAGCAGCGCATCGCCGCCGAGCGTGCGATAGAGCGTGACCTTATTGGCCGCCTCGGTCAGGCGGGTGGCGATCAGCGTTCGCTGCGCCTGATACAGGTTACGCTGCGCCACCAATGTCGCCAGAAACGCATCAACGCCGACCTTGTAACGCGCCTCGCTCAGCCGATAGCTTTCGGCGGCGGCCGCAGTCTGGCGCTCGACCGCGCCGAGCTGGTCGGTGATGGTGCCGCGCCGTGCCAGCGCATCGGCGACTTCGCGAAACGCGGCCTGGATGCTGCGTTCATAGCTGGCGACAGCGATGTCGAACCGCGCGCGCGCCTGCTGCAGCCCCGCAGAATTACGGCCGCCGGCGAACACCGGATAACTGATGCCCGGCGTCGCGGTGTAATTGAACGCGCGGCTGGTGAACAATTGGCTCAGCCCGTTGGACGCGAGCCCGGCAAAGGCGGTGAGCGACAATCGCGGGAACAGCGCGGCGCGCGCAGCCCCGATCTGGGCATTGGCGGCGCGCAATTGATATTCGGCGGCGACGATATCGGGCCGCCGCAGCAAGACGCCGGAATCCACACCTGCCGGCAGCGCGGCGATGGTCGGCGCTGCGCTTTCGATGGAAGCGGGTAGCTGGGCGGGATCAACCGGCGCGCCGACCAGCAATTGCAGCGCGTTGATGTCCTGCGCGGTGGCCGTCACTTGTTCGGCAAGATCCGCTTCGGCGGCGGCGAGCGTCAGTTCGGCCTGCGCCAGATCGGTGCGCGGGGCGACGCCGCCTGCCACCCGCGCACGGGTGAGGGCAACGCTGCGCTCGGCATTGGCGCGGGTCGCCTCGGCCAACGCGCGCAGGCTCTGATCGGCGCCATATTGCAACCAGGCTGTCGCGACATCGCCGACCAGCGCCAGCCGTGCCGCCTGTGCGCCCGCCTCGCTCGCGAAATAGCGCGCCTGTTCTGCCTGGCTGAGCGCGGCGAGGCGACCGAACAGGTCGATCTCAAAAGCTGTCACCCCGATCGCGAGATTGTAATTGGCGCGTTGCCCCCCCGTCACGGGCGACCCGCCGACATTGCTGCGCCCGGTGCCCGGATCGACCAGCGCAAGGGTGTTGTTGCTGTTGATGAGCGGAAGCTGTTCGGCGCGCTGAATCCGGTATTGCGCCCGCGCGACCGCGATATTGGCTGCGGCGATCCGCAAGTCGCGATTATTGGCCAGCGCCTGCTCGATGACCGCCTGCAATCGCGCGTCCCGAAACACGTCGCGGTAAGTGATGGTCGGCAAGGGCTCGGTCGCGGTCGGATAGGCCGGGCCGGTTGGGAACGCGGCAGGCACAGGGGCCGCTGGCCGCTGATAGGATGGCACGAACGAACACCCGCCGAGCAACAGGGCGGCGAGGGTGGCCGCGCGCCTCACGGCGTTGGCTCCGCTTTGGGGGTGGGGAGCAGCTTCTTCAGCGTGTCGCGCGTCGACCGGCGCACGATCACGAAGAACAGCGGGATGTAGAAAATCGCCAGCACCGTCGCCGTCAGCATGCCGCCAATCACCGCCGTGCCAATCGCAATGCGGGCATTGGCGCCCGCGCCGCTCGACACGGCCAGCGGCAACACGCCAAAGATGAACGCAAAGCTCGTCATCAAAATCGGGCGAAGACGGATGCGCGCAGCCTCAATCGCGGCGTCGATGACGCGTGCGCCGCGCTTTTCGGCCTGTTCGGCAAATTCGATGATGAGAATGGCGTTCTTCGCTGCCAGCCCCATCGTCGTCAGCAGGCCGATTTGCAGATAAACATCGTTGATCAGCCCGCGCAGCGTCACTGCGAACACCGCGCCCACCAGCCCCAGCGGAATGACCAGCAGCACCGCAACCGGGATCGTCCAGCTTTCATAGAGCGCGGCCAGGCACAGGAACACGACGAGCAGCGACAGCGCATAGAGGATTGGCGCCTGGCCTGCCGACAGCCGCTCCTGAAACGACAGCCCGGCAAGCGCCGTTGTGACGCCTGGATGTTTGCCTGCGAGCGCCTCCATCCGATCGAGCGCTTCGCCCGAACTGCGGCCCGCCGCAGGTTGGCCCGAAAATTCGTAAGAGGCGATGCCGTTGAACCGAGCGAGCGAGGGCGGGGCGGCCGACCAGCTTGTCCGCGCAAAGGCCGAAAACGGCGCCATCGACCCGTCGCTTGCGCGCACAAACCACTGCGCCAGATCCTCTGGCGCGTGGCGATAGGGCGCGTCCCCTTGCACAAACACGCGCTTCACCCGCCCGCGATCGTTGAAATCATTGACATAACGACCGCCCCACGCGGTCGATAGCGTCGAATTCACATCGCTTTGCGACAGGCCCATGATCTGCATCTTCGCTTGATCCAGATCGACTTTCAGTGTCGGCTGGTCGTCAAGGTCGGTCAGCCGCACCTGCGCCAGCACAGGATCGGCAAGCGCTTCGGCCAAAATCTCGTCGCGCGCGGCCTTGAATGCCTCACGCGATAGACCGCCGGTATTCAGCAGCTCGAGCGTGAAGCCGTTCGACTGGCCCAGCCCCCGGATGGCACCGGGCACCAGCACATTGACGCGGGCATCGCGAAAGCCCTGAAACGCCTTGGTCGCGCGCTCGGCAATCGCGTCGGCGCTGTTGGCGTGGCCATGGCGCTCGGCCCAGTCGGTCAGCGCGACGAACCCGCGCCCCTGGTTTTGCCCCGCCGGGCCGCCGCCGCCACCGCCGCCGACCGTGAGCAATGCCTTCACATTGGCGCGTTCATCGCCCAGGAAATAGCGCTCCACCCGCTCCTGCACCGCGCTGGTACGCGCTTGGGTGGCACCGGGCGGGAGGGTGAATTGCAACTGGACGCCGCCCTGATCCTCGGTCGGGAGAAACCCGGTGGGCAACCGCGCGAACAAGATCATCAGGATCGCGGCGACACCTGCATAAATCAACAAAAACAATAACCTGCGGTCGACAATCCGGGGAATCGCGCCGACATAGCGCGCGGTCATGGCGGCAAAGCCGCGGTTGAACCCGTCGCGCGCCGCGATTGCCCAGCGCGGCCCCGCAGCACCGGCCTGCCGCTTGAGCAGCGTCGATGTCAGCGCCGGTGACAGCACCAGCGCCACCACCACCGACAACATCATCGCGGCGATGATCGTGATCGAAAACTGCCGGTAAATCACCCCCGTTGATCCGCCGAAAAA
>DHHS01000059.1 GCA_002403415.1 Sphingomonas sp. UBA4766
ATGGTATTGCAATACCAGCTATAGCTGCCGTCGCTCCACAGTGGCCAGCTCACGGCCCATTCAACCCGGCCCGATTGTTCTCCCCCCGCGCCAGCCGGGAAATCCTGCGTTCCGGCAAAGAAATCGCGGGTTGCGCATTCGCGTTCGCCAATTTGCTCGCGTAAATGATCGGCGAGCCCGCCGGGGAACTGGAACACCGCTTCGGCGGGCACATCGGTCCCGGTCACGAGTTCGGGCGCACACCGCCAGCGGATTTCGACACCCGCAAACAGATAGGCCTTGGAACGCGCCAGCTTATACAGCCGCTGCGGCTTGAAATGCAGCTCGGGCCCGAAAATCTGGGTATCGGGGGTAAAGGTGACGGCGGTGCCGCGCCGGTTCTGCACCGGCCCCAATTCCTCCAGCGGGCCAAGTGTTATCCCGCGCGAAAAACGCTGGCGGTAGAGTTGCTTGTTGCGCGCAACCTCGACAATCGTGTCCGACGACAGCGCGTTGACCACGCTGACCCCGACGCCGTGCAGCCCGCCCGACGTTGCATAGGCCTTCCCCTCAAACTTGCCGCCCGAATGGAGCGTCGACAGGATCACCTCCAGCGCCGATTTGCCCGGAAATTTGGGGTGCGGATCCACGGGGATACCCCGGCCATTATCGGTAATGGTCAGCCGGTTGCCCGGCTCGAGCGCAACCTCGATGCGGCTGGCGTGCCCTGCGACGGCCTCATCCATCGCATTATCGAGCACCTCGGCGGCAAGATGATGGAGCGCGCGCTCATCCGTCCCGCCTACATACATGCCCGGGCGGCGGCGCACCGGCTCCAACCCTTCCAGCACTTCGATGGAGGAGGCGTCATAGGCGCCGGAGACGGCATTGGCGGCGGCGAACAGATCATCGGACATGCCCCGTGCTATACGGGGAGGCGAGTCGGGCGCGCAACCCGCCCGCTTTACCCGCATGCGATCAATGCATGACAAGCGGCTGCACAAGTTGCTATACGCAACCCATTGGGTCGCAGTTTTTGAGAGGATGCGCGAATGCCCGTCATCGCCAAGGTCAATGGCAAGCCTGTTTCATTCAACGCTGAGCCCGATACGCCGCTGCTTTGGGCGATCCGCGAGGAATTGGGGATGACCGGCACCAAATTTGGTTGCGGCATTGCGGCCTGTGGGGCGTGCAGCGTGCATGTTGATGGCGTTGTCACGCGCTCGTGCAGTGTGCCGGTCAGCGACGTTGCGGGCAAATCCATCACCACGATCGAGGGACTGTCGGGCGCTGACGGCACGCTCCACGCGCTGCAAGCGGCGTGGATCGCGCATCAGGTGCCGCAATGCGGCTATTGCCAATCGGGTCAGTTGATGGCCGCCGCCGCGCTGCTTGCCGCAACCCCCAAGCCGACCGACGCGCAGATTGATGAGGCCATGACCAACATCTGCCGCTGCGGCACCTATCCACGCATCCGCGCGGCCATCCACGCCGCCGCTGGCCAGGCTTGAGGAGCAGCACCATGGGCATGATTCGCAGAACTTTCCTGATCGGTGGTGCAGCCGTCGTGGGCGGCGGCATTTTCGCGATAAAATGGGCCGATGGCGCGGCGCAATCGCAGGCGGCGACGCTGACCGAGGGCAAGGACGGGCATAGTTTTGCCACCTGGCTGCGGATTGGCGAGGATGACCGCGTGACGCTGTATTCGCCCCATGCCGATATCGGTCAGGGGTCGAACACCGCGCTGGGCCAGATGCTGGCAGAAGAACTCGATGCCGATTGGGCCAAGGTCGAGATTTTGGCCGCACCCGCCGAATCCGCCTTTGCCAATGTCGCGCTCGGCCGGGGGTTTCTGGCGGAAATGACTGGCGCGCCGGGGATCGTCAATTCGCTGCCCACCTCGCTCTTGTCGATGGTGGCGCGGTCGATGAACCTCCAGATCACTGGCGGGTCATCGGCGCTGCGCTTTACCGGACAGCGCAGTGTGCGGGTGATTGGTGCCTCGACGCGGCAGGCGCTGGTGAAGACGGCCGCAGCGCGGCTGGGCGTGCCGGCGGCGGAACTGACGACCGCGAACAGCAAGGTTGTGCACGCGAAATCGGGCCGCAGCCTGCGCTATGGCGAACTGGCGGCGGAGGCGGCGGGATATTCGTTTGATGCGGGTGTCGCGCTCAAGTCTGCCAAGGATTTCCGCTTCATCGGAAAATCGGTGCCGCGCATCGACATTCCAGCGAAGGTCAACGGCACCGCGCAATATGGCATGGACGTCATCAAGCCGGGCATGCGCGTTGCGACTGTGATCGCCGCACCCGTGCGCGGGGGCAAGCTCGAATCGGTCGATCCTGCCCCGGCGATGGCGGTCGCTGGCGTGGAAAAGGTTATCAAGCTCGACGGCGCGGTGGCGGTGGTTGCCAAGGGCTATTGGCAAGCGCTGAAAGGCGCGCGCGCGCTGTCGCCCAAGTTCAGCGACGGCGGCAATGGCGGCATTTCTTCAGAGGCGATTTTTGCCGAGCAGGCCCAGCTGCGCGCCGCGAACAAGCCCGATGCGACCTTGGGCGACGGCGATGTCGCCGCAGGCCTCGCAACAAAGGATGCCAAGATCATCAAGGCCGATTACCGCCTGCCTTTCCTCCACCATGCGATGATGGAGCCGTTTGCACTGACCGCGCATTTCAAGGACGGTAAGCTCGATATCTGGGGCGGGATGCAGGATCCGCTCGCCAGCAAGATGTCGGCGGCAAAGGCGGTGGGGCTAGCCCCCGATAAGGTGACGTTCCACCCGATGCTGATCGGCGGCAGTTTTGGCCGGCGCTTGCCAATGTATACCGAAATCGTCGAGCAGGTCGCGCAAGTCGCGGTGCAGCTTCCCCATCCCGTCAAGCTCATCTGGGCGCGCGAAGAGGAAGTGACGCAGGGCGCTTATCGCCCGCAAAGCTCCGCCAGCGTCAAGGCGGCGCTGGGCAAGGACGGCAAGGTCGCCGCGCTCCAATATGATTTCGCACAGCCCGAGGACGGGCTGAAAGAAGTGCCGTTTTTCTATGACATGCCCGCGGCCGAGCGGCGGCATTTCAAGCAGGTGTCGAACCAAACGGTCGGCGCATGGCGCTCTGTGAATGCGACGCAGCACGGCTTTTACACCGAAAGCTTCATGGACGAACTGGCCGCTGCTGCGGGCGTCGATCCGGTCGAGTTTCGCCGCCGCCACTTGAAGCCCGGCTCGCGCCATCGCGCAGTGCTGGAGGAAGCGGCGCGGCGTGGCGGCTGGGGTACCCCGCTCCCCGCAGGCGTGGGCCGCGGATTTGCGATGGTCGAATCGTTCAACACCATCGTCGCGCATGTGACCGAGGCGATGCTGAAGGACGACGGCACGCCCAAGGTGCTGAAAGTCACAGCGGTCGTCGATTGCGGCACGGTGGTGAACCCGCGTAACGGCGAAGCGCAGATCATGGGCGGCATCATCATGGGGCTGTCGACTGCGATTGGCGAATCGATCACGCTCGACAAGGGCATGGTCCAGCAAAGCAATTTCAGCGACTATCCGGTGCTGAAACTCGCTGATGCGCCCGCCGTGGACGTGCATTTCATCGCGAGCGGCCATGACATGGGGGGCTTGGGTGAGCCGGGGCTGCCGCCGGCCGCGCCAGCACTTGCCAATGCGTTGTTCGCACTCACGGGCAAGCGCGTGCGCCAATTGCCGATCGGGGATCAAGCCAAACCCGCCTGATCTCCCCCGAGCGGCAGCCTATTACCGCGGTTTTAGCGAACACGCGGCGCGCCGAAGGGAAGCGGCGGCGGCGGCCGCCGGTCGCGACGCGGCAATTGCGCTTGATAGGCATGGCCGCAATGTTCGACGCAGTAAGGGAAACCTGGGTTCACCTTTTCTCCGCAGAAATGGAAATCGGGCTCGCCGGGGTGACCGAGCGGCCATTTGCAAATGCGGTCGTTCAGGTCGAGCAGCGTCGTCTTGCCCGCCATTTCGGGCGACGGCTTGGCCGGGACGAGGCGGCGCGGCGGCGCGGGCGCAATCGGTGCCTGCTGCTCGCCCGGCGCCTGGCGCAGAAACCCGCCGGGGCCGACCGAACGCAGGATGACCGCGGGTGCCTTTGGCGCCTCGGGTACGGCGATGTCGTCGGCTGTGGCATCGTCGTCGAACACGGGGGCTTCGGGCGGCGGCGGGGCCGCCTCAACCGGCGGTGCCACCGTGATGATCGGCGCGGGCTTTGGCGTGGGCTTGGCGGGAGCCGGGGGCGCAGCGGTCGGGGCGGCTTCTCGCACGGGGGCGGCGGGCTTTGCTTCCGCCTCGGCTGCCTTGGGGTCATTGGGTTTAACGGGGGACGGGCGCGATTGCAGCCCGAGCCGGTGCGCCTTGCCAATCACCGCATTGCGGCTGACCCCGCCCAGCGTTTCCGCTATCTGGCTAGCGGTCATGCCCTTTTCCCACATGATTTTCAGCGTGTCGATCCGCTCGTCAGTCCAGCTCATGCTCATCCTTTAATACTTCCCCAATCGGGTCGCATGCGTTCATGCCGCCTTGCAGCGGCCAGCGCCACCCTTTACGCGATAAATCATGACCGACCCAGTTGAGCACAGCGCCCGCACCTCCGCAATCGGCCCGACCACTACCGGCGGCGAGCTGGCCGAGCCGGGTATACCCGTGATCCGCAGCATCAATTGGGGCGGCCTGCGCACCCTGTATATCAAGGAGGTTCGCCGCTTCTTCAAGGTGCAGTTGCAAACCGTGTGGGCGCCGGCGATGACAACGCTGTTGTTCCTCGTCATTTTCACGGTTGCAACCGGTGGCAAGCGCCCGGTGGAAATCGGTGGCAGCATGGTTCCCTTTGCCGATTTTCTGGCCCCCGGCCTGATTGTGATGGGGATGCTGCAAAACGCCTTTGCCAATTCGAGCTTTTCGCTGCTGGTGGGGAAGATTCAGGGGACGGTGGTTGATTATCTGATGCCGCCGCTTTCGACCGGCGAGCTGCTCGCGGGGATGATCGGTGGCGCCGTGACCCGCGCGATCTGCGTTGGGCTCGCGGTGTTTATTGCGATGCAATTCTGGCCGGGCGTTAACTTGGTGCCGCGGCATCCGTTGGCGATTATCTGGTTCGGGTTGTTGGGGGCAGTGTTCCTTTCGTTTATCGGCGTGTTAACGTCGATGTGGGCGGAAAAATTTGACCATGCCGCCGCGGTGCAGAATTTCCTTATCGCGCCGCTGACACTTTTGTCCGGCACATTTTATTCGGTCGATCTGCTCAGCCCGGCGTTCCGCATTTTCAGCCAGTTCAACCCGTTTTTCTACATCATCTCCGGCTTTCGTTATGGCTTTTTGCTCAATGCCGATTCCAACATCCTGTTTGGCGGGGCGGTGGTGCTGGCGCTGGATATTGTGGTGGGATTGATTTGCTACACGCTGCTGCGTCGGGGCTGGCGGTTGAAGAATTAGCCCACCCGGCATTTTGACCGGCGAGGCGGCAGAAAAAACCGTTTCTATTTGCTACTGAACTCGCTATGCTATCAGTGATAGGGAGTTTGCGACCATGGGGCGTTGGATAGGGCCGGGACGAACGCGAGGGATCGTGCTGGCCATGGCGGTGTTCCTTGCCAGCTGCGCCAAGCCCGCTGTCGTCACCAAGGAAGCGCCGGTCGGCCCGCCGCAAGTCCGCATCGCCCAGGTTGGCGCCGATGATGAAGCGCGCGAGATTACTGGCGTCGGCACCGTTGCCGTCCAACGCGAGGTATCGCTGGGCTTTACCAGCGCGGGCCGCATCCTGCGCCTCAGTGTGAATGAAGGCGACCGGGTGCGCCGGGGCCAGGTGCTTGCCGCGCTCGACATAACGACGGTCGCCGCCGAGCTGGCGCGGGCGAAGGCCGAACGGACGCGGGCAGCCGCCGAATATGACCGGAGCGCGACGCTGATCGCGCAAGGATGGATCACGAAGCCCCGGCTCGACAATGCCAGGGCCGCCCTTGACGCCGCCGAGGCGCAGGTCCGCGCGGCGGGGTTTCAGGCCGCCAATGCGACGATCGTGGCGCCGGGCAGCGGCACCGTGCTCGCGCGGCTGGCCGAGCCGGGGCAGGTGGTCGCAGCGGGCACCCCGGTGCTGACGCTGGGCGAGGAGGCAAGCGGCTATGTCTTGCGCGTGCCGCTCTCGGATCGTGACGCCGCGCGGCTGACATCTGGCGCGCCCGCCATGGTGACGCTAGCGGCGCTGGGCGATCAAACGATTACGGGCCGCGTCGTCGAAATCGGCGGCCGGGCCGACCGCGCGACCGCCACTTTTGCGGTTGAGATTGCGCTGCCTGCTGACCCCCGACTTCGCTCAGGCCAGATCGGCACCGCGCGGATCATCGCTGGCGGCGCCCGCCAGATCGTGCTGCGCGTGCCTGCCACCGCCGTTTTTGCGGCGCGCGCGGGCGATGGCTTTGTCTATGTCGTCGACCGTGCCCGGCGGCGCATATCGTTGCGGCAGGTGAGTCTTGCCGAGGCGGATGATGGCGGTATTCGCGTGACGGGCGGTCTGCGGCGCGGCGAGATTGTCGCGATCTCGCGGGTTGACCGGTTGAAGGACGGCATGGCGATTGCGCCGATCAGCCCCGTCGCTGGGTCGGTTCGGTGAACATCACCGATTTTGCGGTTCGTCGCTGGCAAGTGACGATGCTGATCTTTCTGCTGCTGGCGGCACTCGGTGCGCAGGCGTTTCTCACGATTCCGCGCTCGGTGGATCCGCATTTCCCGATTTCGGTGTCGGTGGTGACGGTCGTACTGCCAGGTGCCGACGCAGCCGATATCGAGGAAACCGTCGCCAAGCCGATCGAGGCCGAGCTCCAAAGCCTCGACCATGTCCGCGAAATTCGATCGACCGCGACCGACGGCGTAGCGGTCATCTCGGTCGAGTTCGAGCATGGCACTGATGCCGAACAATCGCTCGACCGCGTGGTGCGCCAGGTCAGCGCGATCCGCGACCGCTTGCCCCAGGGGATTCAGCGCATCGACTATCGCCGCCCGCGCACGACCGAGGCGGGCGTGCTCCAGCTTGCGCTGGTCAGCGAGTCGGCAAGCTGGCGGCGCATGGCGAAATATGCCGATGACTTGCGCGACCGGCTGAACGTTGTGCCCGGCGTGCGCACCACCGCGATTGACGGCGCGGCCCGGCCCGAAGTGCGCGTGGCGATCGACGCGGGGCGGCTGGCGGAGGCGGGGCTCCCGGCATCGGCAGTGGCCAATGCCGTGCGGCAGGGCGGGATCGACTTGCCCGCAGGGTCGGTGACCGGCGGCGGGCGGCGGTTCAACATCGACGCGGGCGGCGCATATCGCAGAGTCGAGGCGGTGCGGGACGTCCCCTTGCGCGCGGGCGACGGGCGGCTGCTGCGCGTGGGCGATGTCGCCGATGTCCGCTGGGCGGAGGCGGAGCGGCTGCACATCACCCGCTTCAACGGCAAGCGCGCGCTGTTCGTGACGGTGCGGCAAAAGGATGATGTCGACGCAGGCACGCTGCGCGATGCGCTGGTCAGCGCGGTCGCGGCGTTTCGCGCGCAAGTGCCGCCCGACATGACGCTCGAGGTCGGGTTCGACCAGAGCCGCGACATTGACCGCAAGCTGACGCAGTTGAGCCACGACTTCCTCCTCGCGCTCGGGTTGGTGCTGATTACGCTGTTTCCGCTGGGGCTGCGCCCGTCGCTGATCGTGATGGTGTCGATCCCGTTGTCGCTTGCAATGGGCCTGTTGATGCTCGCGCTGTTTGGCTATTCGCTAAATCAGATTACCATTTCGGGGTTTATTCTCTCGCTTGGCCTGCTGGTCGATGATTCGATCGTGGTGACGGAGAATATCGAGCGTCACATCCGCGACGGTGACCCGCCGGTTTCCGCCGCCGTTACGGGCACGCGCGAGATTGGCCCGGCGGTGGCGGGCGCGACCGGTGTGCTGTTGTGCGCGTTCATGCCGATCGTGTTCCTGCCCGAAGGGGCGGGCGATTTCGTTCGCGGGCTGCCGGTTGCGGTCATGCTGACGGTTGCAAGTTCGCTGGTCGTGTCGCTGACCATCATTCCCTTCATCGCCAGCCGGGTGCTCAGACCCCATGCGCCAGAGGGTAATGCAGTGCTGCGCGTCGTGATGGGCGGGATTCAGCGGCTATATGCGCCGATCCTGCGCGGAGCGCTCAACCGGCCGCGGATTTGGTTCTACGGAGCGATGGCTTTGTGCTTTGGCGCGTTTGGGCTGGTGCCGGTGCTGGGCTTTTCGCTGTTTCCGTCTGCCGAGACGCCCTATTTCCTCGTCCGCGTCGAAACGCCGGAGGGAAGCAGCCTGGCGGCGACCGATCGCGCCGTGCGCGATGTCGCCCGCATTCTGAAGGCCGAGCCCGCCGTCACCAATGTCATGGAAAATGCGGGCCGCGGCAATCCGCAGATTTTCTACAACATCACGCCGCATGAGGAGCGGCCGCGTTACGGCGATGTTTTTGCAACGCTGGGCGAATGGGATGTGCGGACCAGCCCGCAATTGCTCGCCCGGTTGCGCGAGAAGTTCGGCGCCTATCCCGATGCGCGCGTGACGCTGATCGTTTTCGAGAACGGTCCGCCGCTCGAAGCGCCAATCGCGATTCGCATCAGCGGCCCCGATATCGACGTGCTCAAGCGCCTGTCCGACCGCGTTGTCGTCGAAATGGGCAAGGTTCCGGGTGTACGCGATATCGACAGTCCGCTCGCCTATGACCGGCTCGACCTTGACTTGGGCCTTGATGAGGCGAAGGCGGCGTTGATCGGCGTCGCGCCCGGTGAAGCGCGCCGCGCCGTGCGGCTGGCGATCAGCGGCGAACAGGCGAGCCAATTGCGCGATAATGAGGGCGATAGCTGGCCCGTCACCGTGCGATTACCGTTTGATCGGGTGCAGGCGGTGTCGGCGCTCGGCAATGTCTATGTCCCTACGACATCGGGGGGCAACGTGCCGTTGTCCGAGATCGCGCGGCCCCGGCTGAAATCGGCACCGCCGCAGATTACGCGGTTCAAGCTGCAACGCACGGTCACCGTCACCGCCTATAACGAGCCTGGCGTGCTGACATCGCGCCTAACCAAAGCGGTGGAGGATCAGTTAAAGGCCGTGCCGCTGCCCGAGGGTTACAGCTTTGGCATTGGCGGCGAGGCAGAGGCGGCGGCCCGCAATTTTTCCGGGCTCGGCCCCGTCATCCTGTTGTCGGTGTTCGGGATTATCGGCGTGCTGGTGCTCGAATTCGGGCGGTTTCGCGAAACGATTGTGGTGGCGGGCGTGGTGCCGCTTGGCACATTTGGCGGGTTGATCGCGCTGCTGGTAACCGGCAATTCGCTGTCGTTTCTGGCGGTGATCGGTTTTGTTGCGCTCATCGGGATTGAGATCAAGAATTCGATCCTGCTCGTCGATTTCACGACGCAGCTGCGCGAACGCGGCATGGCACTGCGCGAGGCGATCGAGCTGGCGGGCGAGATCCGCTTCCTGCCGGTGCTGCTTACGTCCGTGACAGCGATTGGCGGGTTGATGCCGCTCGCGCTTGGCGGGTCGGCGCTCTATTCGCCGCTGGCGTGGGTGATTATCGGCGGGCTGGTGAGTTCGACCCTCCTCAGCCGGATTGTCACCCCAGTCATGTATCTGCTCGCGGTGCGCCGGACCGAGGGCGATGTGCCAAGTGTTGCACCCGGCCTTCAAGCGACCTAAAAAGCGTGCTCAGGGCGGCCCTGGGTCGCCCTTTGTCGTTTGATGGAGATGCCGCGATGCCGATTACCCCGCTCATGCCCGTTTACCCGCGGTGTGGTGTGCGCCCGGTGCGCGGCGAGGGGTGCTATCTGATCGGCGAAGGCGGCGAGCGTTACCTTGATTTCGCCAGCGGCATTGCCGTGAACGCGCTGGGCCATGGTCACCCGCACCTGGTGAAGGCGATCGCGGATCAGGCCGCCACGCTGATGCACGTGTCGAACCTGTACGGCAGCCCGCAGGGTGAGCATCTCGCGCAGCGGATCGTCGACAACAGCTTTGCCGACACGGTGTTTTTCACCAATTCGGGCACCGAAGCGGTCGAGTGCGCGATCAAGACCGCGCGGCGCTATCATTATGCGAACGGCAATCCGCAGCGCACGACACTGATTACCTTCAACAATGCGTTTCACGGCCGCACCATGGGTGCGATTTCGGCGACCAATCAGGCCAAGATGCGCGACGGGTTTGAGCCTTTGCTCCCCGGTTTCGCCTACGCGCCGTTCAACGATCTCGACGCGGCGCTGGCGCTGGTCGATGACCATACCGCAGGCTTCATGGTCGAGACGATCCAGGGCGAAGGCGGCGTGTCTGCGGGCAGCGACGAATTCATTCAGGGACTGCGCCGTGCGTGCGACGAACACGGGCTGCTCCTTGTGCTCGACGAAGTGCAATGCGGTTATGGCCGCACTGGCAAGATGTGGGCCTATGAGCATTATGGCATCACCCCCGACATCATGTCGGTGGCCAAGGGGATTGGCGGCGGCTTTCCGCTCGGCGCGTGCCTTGCGACCGAGGAAGCGGCGAAGGGCATGGTGATCGGCACCCATGGCTCCACTTATGGCGGGAATCCGCTGGCAATGGCCGCCGGAGAGGCGATCCTCGACGTGATTCTGGCGCCGGGTTTCCTCGATCATGTGACCGCGATGGGCGAACGGCTGCGCGCGAGCCTTGAGCAGATGATCCCCAATCACGACGCGCTGTTCGACAGTGTGCGCGGGCGCGGGTTGATGGCGGGAATTAAGCTGAAGGACACCGCCGTCAGCCGCGATTTCGTCGCGCATTTGCGTGATCACCACGGGCTGCTGACCGTCGCGGCGGGGGAGAATGTCGTGCGCATTCTGCCGCCGCTGGTGATCGAGGAACATCATATCGACGAATTCGTCCAGAAACTGAGCGCGGGGGCGCGGGCGTTCGCGCCCGCTGCTGCGACGGCGTGAGGCACTTCCTCAACCTCGCCGACGCCGGGCCAGACGGCATTGCCGCGATGATCGCCGATGCGCTTGATCGCAAGGCAGCGCGGGCGGGCTGGCCGAAAGGGCGCCCCGATGCCGATGCGCCGCTTTCGGGTCGCGTGCTCGCGATGGTGTTCGAGAAGAATTCCACCCGCACGCGCGTGTCGTTCGACATGGCGATCCGCCAGCTTGGCGGCACCAGCATCGTGATGGACGCAGGCACCACGCAGCTTGGCCGGGGGGAGACAGTCGCGGATACCGCGCGTGTCCTGTCTGCTTATGTCGATGCGATCATGCTGCGCACCGACGACCACGCCAAGGTCGAGGAAATGGCCCGCTATGCCAGCGTCCCGGTCATCAACGGCCTGACCGATTTGTCGCACCCGTGCCAGATCATGGCCGATCTGCTGACGATCATCGACGCGGGCAAGGCATTGCCGGGGCTGAAGGTCGCGTGGCTTGGCGACGGCAACAACGTGCTTTATTCGATCGTCGAGGCGGCCGGGCTGATGCACTTCGACGTGACGGCGGCGTGCCCGCAGGGTTTTCAGCCCGATGACGCGATGCTGGCGCTGGGGCAGGGACGGGCGCGCTGTGTGGCGGACCCGCGCGAAGCGGTGGCGGGTGCCGACATCATCGTCACCGATACCTGGATTTCAATGGGGCAGGCCCATGCCGAGACAAAGCTTGCCGCGATGATGCCCTATCAGGTCGATGCCGCGCTGATGGCGGCGGCCAAGTCCGACGCCAAATTCCTCCACTGCCTGCCCGCACATCGAGGTGAGGAAGTGACGGCAGAGGTGATCGACGGCCCGCAATCGCTGATCTGGGCAGAGGCGGAAAACCGGCTGCACGCGCAGAAATCAGTGCTGCGTTGGTGCTTTGGCCAGATCGGCTGAGGGCATGATGACCGACCCCATGATCGTCGATTGCGACCGGGTGCTGGGCTTTACAATCCCGGCGCGCGATGCACGCGGGCGGATGGCTCGGCTGGGGCCGGTGGTCAGCCAAGTGCTGACAGCCCATGATTATCCGCCGCCGGTCGAAGCGCTGCTGGGCGAGGCGCTTACGCTTGGCGCGCTGATTGGGGCAACTCTGAAGGACGCGAGCGGCCAGTTGACCATGCAGGCGCAAACCCAGACTGGCATTGTCCGGCTGATGGTGTGCGATTATCGCGGCGGCGAGCTGCGCGGCTATGTCGATTATGATGCGGATCGGTTGGCGGCGCTCGCTGATCCCTGGGGGTTGGCGGCGTTGTTTGGTGGCGATGCGTATCTCGCCATTACCTTTGATCTGGCGACGACGGGGGAGCGGTATCAGGGGATTGTCCCGCTCGACGGCACGACGCTGGCCGAGGCAGTCGAGAGCTATTTCGCGCAGTCGGAACAAATCCCCACGCTGGTGCGCGCCGCGTTTGCGCGCGGGCCGGGTGGCGATCATGTGGCGGGAGGTTTGCTCCTCCAGCATCTGCCCGACGGGGAGGAGGGGCGGGAGCGGCTGCACACCCAACTCGACCATCCCGAATGGGAACGCGTCGCGATCCTTGGCCGCACCTTGGGGCTGGACGAGTTGACCGACCCGACGCTCAGCCTGGAGACGTTGGTGTGGCGGCTGTTCAACGAGGAGGAGGAAGTGCGCCTGCTCCCTCATTTGACGCTGGCCAAGGGGTGCCGCTGTTCGCCTGATTACATCGCAGGCGTGCTCGCCAAATTCCCCACGGCCGAGCAGGCGGCAATGGCCGATGAGGACGGCATTATCACCGTCGATTGCGCGTTTTGCGCGACCAAATTCCCGATTCGGGCGGCGGGCGTGTGAGCGCGCGCCGGATCGTCCTGGTATTCGCGCTGGTCCTCACCTCTGCCGACGGCCCAGCCGGGCGGCTTCGCGTCCTCGCACAAATCGAGCCGGGCGAGTGGGAATTGCACGAACAGGGCAGCCATGCTGCGCCGAAACGCATATGCATGACCGATCCCGATATTTTGGTGCAATATCAGCACAATGCGATGCGCTGCGCCCGTTTTGTCGTGGAAGATCAGCCGATGAGCGCCACCGTGACCTATGATTGCCGGGGCAGCGGGCGCGGGCGGACGGTAATCCGCGCCTCCACCACACGGGCGATTCATGTTGAGACGCAGGGAATTGCCTTTGGCGCACCCTTTGAAACCAGCTTTAATGGGCAGCGTATTGGGGCCTGCGGCGCCCGCGTTCGTTAAGCGGGCGTTTATCCGTTGTTGGTATAGCCGGAAGTGTGTCGCGTTGGGCACGCTTTCCTCCCTAGGCTTTGGAAAAGCCCCACTGGGCCGTCCATGTTTGGACGGTCCTTCTTTTTGGGGTGCGACCGACGAACCCGCGCCGCGCGGTTGCAGCGCCCGGTAAATCGGCCTAGCCGGGCGGAACGATGGTTTCAGAAACTCCCCTGGCGGTCGCGCTGATTTCTGGCGGGCTCGATTCGATGGTCGCCGCCGCGCTTGCCCATGAAAGCGGATTTCGCCTGCTCGCGCTATCGGTCGATTATAATCAGCGGCACCGGGTGGAGCTGGCCGCCGCGCGCCGAATCGCGTCTGCGCTGGGTGCTGAGCGGCATGTCGTGCTGCCGCTTGACCTATCGGCCTTTGGCGGTTCGGCGCTGACCGCCGATATCACAGTGCCAAAGTCGGGCGTCGCGCCCGGCATTCCGGTAACTTATGTGCCTGCACGCAACACTATTTTCCTCAGCCTGGCGTTGGGCTGGGCGGAGGCGGCTGGTGCGCGTGACCTGTTCATTGGCGTGAATGCGCTTGATTATTCGGGCTATCCCGATTGTCGGCCCGAGTTTATCTCGGCGTTTGAGGGGCTGGCGGAGCTGGCGACCAAGGCGGGGGTAGAGGGGGCGCCGTTTCGGATCCATGCACCGCTCCAGCATATGACCAAGGCTGATATCGCGCGCGAGGCAGCCCGGCTGGGCCTGGACGCGGGGCTGAGCTGGTCCTGTTATGATCCCGCCCCCGGCGGTTTGCATTGTGGCTTGTGCGACAGTTGCCGCTTGCGTCGGCGGGGCTTTGTCGAGGCGGGGCTGCTTGACCCGACCGCCTATGCGGCGCGGCCATGAGCTATGCCGTCAAGGAAATGTTCCTGACCCTGCAGGGGGAGGGCGTGCACGCCGGGCGGCGCGCGGTGTTCATCCGCTTTGCCGGGTGCAATTTGTGGAGCGGGCGCGAGGCGGACCGGGCCAGCGCGGTGTGCCGGTTCTGCGACACCGATTTTGTCGGTACCGACGGCGATGGCGGGGGCAAATTTGCCGATCCGGGGGCGCTTGCGGCCGCCGCACAGGCGATCTGGGGCGATGCGCCGGGTGCGTTTGCGGTGTTGACCGGCGGCGAGCCGATGCTGCAGGTCGATGACGCGCTCGTCGACGCTTTGCATGCGGCGGGATTCTATATCGCGATCGAGACCAATGGCACTGTGCCCGCGCACCCCGCGCTCGATTGGGTATGCGTTAGCCCCAAGGCGGGGAGCAATGTCGTGCAGCGCCGGGGGGACGAGCTGAAGCTGGTGTGGCCACAGGACGGCACAGACATCGCCGCAATCGAGTGCTGGGACTTTGCCCATTGGCTGGTGCAGCCAATGGATGGCCCGACCTTGGCAGAGGCGACGCGGGCCGCGATTGATCTGGTGATGGCGCGGCCCCGGTGGCGGCTAACGCTCCAATCGCACAAGCTGTTGGGGTTGCGTTAATGCGTCAGTGCCATCCGCACCCGCGCACATTGTAAACATTGCGCCGGTCCCAGCACGCCTCTTCAAAGCGGGGGCGGCGAATGAAGCTGGTGTCGAACCCCAATCGCCCGTCAAACGCCTGTTCACCCAGCAACAACATCCCGCTGCGCAATTCGCGCATCCGGTTCTCGGCGACCGTGTATAGCTTGCCGCGCGGGGCGATCAGCGCATCATGGCCAATATCGGCGGTCGTCTGACAAAATAGATATTGCGACCCGACGTTGGAAAAAAGCGAATAGAGCCGTGTCCCATATTGGTCGAGCCCGGCGGTGCCGCTTGTTGCTCTCCCCCTTCCCCGGCCGGTTTTGGCGGTTCGGGTGAAATACTGATTGAGCGTGGCGAGTGCTGACTTCAGCTCAACTTCATGATCTTTCAACATTGCATTATACTTTGAAACACTAAGCAATGTGGGTTCGAATTGGCACCGCAGCGCCGCGATATTGAGCGCGGCCCGCAGTGACCAGACCAAGCCCGCGCGCGTTTCGGCGGGCGTTGCTCCTGGCAGCGGCAGTGTGATGTCAGGTTCAGCGCCCGTGACCGGGCCGCGCGTCAATTCGGGGCTCTTGAAGAAAAACTGGGCCGCAGCGGGCGTCGTGCAGATCGGCGTACAAAGGACGCTCGCCAGACCGAGCAGGCCAAGGAGCAGCCGCATCATAATTCCCCTCACTTACAAATCCCCAAAACGTCCCCCGCTCGCGATGTCTTGCCCAGTTGCGCGGCGTTTTCAACGGGGGCGATGGTTCATCCTGCCTCACCTAACGGGCGGTTCAGGGGATTTTGATAGCAAAAGGGCTGCCCGGTCGCCCAAGCAGCCCTTTTTTGAACGATTGGCCGCGCCCAAGGGGCGGCAAACGGTCCGAAAGAAGATTACTTCTTTTCGGTGGCCATCGCGTCGTTCGAAGCCATGGCATCGGTTGCCATCGCGTCGTTCGAAGCCATCGCGTCGTTCGACGACATCATCGCGTCGTTCGAAGCCATCGCGCCGTCGGTCGCCGTCATGTTGTCGGTCGCCATGGCGTCGGTGTTCATCGCATCGGTGGCCATCGCGTCATTGGTGGTGGTGGTTTCGGTCTTTGCACAAGCCGACACCAACAGCGCAGCGCTGGCGATCATCGAACCCGTCACGACCTTGGAAATGAGTGCACGCATTTGAAGCTCCCTAGATAATGGTTTTGGTTGGCTTGACCGCCCTTAATCCCCAAACCGCAGTGGACATTAGCTGGATACCGTCTCGTGCTCAAGCCTCGTTTTGCACAGGCAAAGCTAACCTATGCAGAAAAAGCCCGAGTCTCGCCACGAGCGCTGCATCGAATGCCCCGAAATCGGGGGTTTTGCCAAGCATTTTTACGCTGGTGACGTTTGATTCAGGAAGCCCGCAGGGAACAATGCCACCAAAATCGGACAATTCGGTTGCAATATTGACCGCAAAACCATGCAATGTGACCCACCGCCGCACGCGCACGCCGATGGCGCCGATTTTTGCGGCCTCACCCCGGTCGCCGGTCCAAATGCCGACGCGCCCCGGCACCGCATAGGCGGCAATGTCCAGCGCGCCGAGTGTGTCGATCAGCCATTCTTCCAATGATTTAATGAAGTTACGGATATCGCGCCCGCGCTTGTTCAGGTCGAGGATAAGGTAGCCTACGCGCTGTCCCGGCCCGTGATAGGTATAGCGACCGCCGCGCCCGGTCGCATAGACCGGAAAGCGCGGGTCGATCAGCTCGGCCGGATCGGCACTCGTCCCGGCGGTATAAACGGGGGGATGCTCCAGCAGCCAGATCAGCTCGCGCGCGGTGCCCGCCGCCACCGCTGCAGCGCGGGCCTCCATCTCGGCCATCGCTGTTGGATAGGGCACCAAAGCGGGACTGATGAGCCATTCGATCTCGTCATGCACAGGCAGCATGACCCGACACATGCGTCCGCCGGTCGCGCGGCGCAAGCACTGGCAAGCGCGCGGGGCTTCGTCTAAGCGGCATGGCATCACTGGCGCTGCGTGCTACCGCAGGGCCTGAACGGGTGGGGGAGACGCCATGTCAAAGGTGAATGTCAGCGCGGTGTGGGACCGCTCAACCGAGTTTCTGGGCGACAATATCGCAACCGTGATGGCGATTGCCTTGCCGTTTATCTATTTGCCGCAACTGGTGCAAAGCGCGCTGCAGCCGCTGACGACGAGCCCGACGATCGGCTGGATTGTGCAACTGGTTATTCTGGCGATGGTGATTGTCGGGCTTTGGGGGCAGCTTCAATTGCTGGCGCTCGCGCTCGATCCGGCGCGGCCGGCGGCGCAGGCGCGCGAGACGGCGACCGCGCGGCTGATCTCGGTCATCATAGTGTCGTTCTGCCTGTTGCTGGGGGTGTTGGTGTTGCTGATCCCGGTGCTGGTCGCACTGGTCGCCGCCGGGCTCGATTATGACGCGGTGGTGCGGGCGAGCACCACGGGCGCGACGGTGCCGGTACCGGCCGGGCTGACGGCGTCGCTGGCGCTGTTCATTCTGTTTTATTGTCTCGCGCTGCTCGTGGTGATGCTCTGGGTCGGGGTGCGGCTGCTGCTCGTCAATGCCGTGATTGTCGAGGAGCGGCGCATGCTGGGCGCGATTGCGCGGTCTATTGCGATGACGCGCGGGCACACTTTCGTGCTGATCGGGCTCACGCTCCTTTATGGCATTGTCAGTTTTGTCGCGGTGGCAGCGGCGCAGAGCGTGTTCGGCTTTGTGATCGGGCTGATTCTGGGTGGAGAGGGGCCGGTGACCGTGGCGACGGTGCTGACGGCTGTGGTCGTGGCGGGGGTTGCGACGGCCTTTGTGTTGCTCATCACCAGCTTTGTCGCGCATTTTTATCGGGCGGTTCGCGCGCAAGAGAGTGCTGACGCCGCATGACCCTCGATCTGGGCGCGATCGCCGGAGAGGCTTGGGCGATGGCGCGGCGCGACCGGGCAATATTGGTGCCGCTCGCTGCTGTGTTCTTGTTCCTGCCGACGCTTGCGCTGTTGCTGTTCGTGCCCGCGCCACCCACGCCGCCGCGCGCCGGGCAGGGCAATGCCGAGACGATGCTGTTCATCGACGCCTATCGCCATTGGATCAGCGATTATGCCGCGCATTTCCTGGTGACAAGCATTGTCGCCGCGTTTGGCGGCGTCAGCATTATGGCGCTCTACCTTGACCGGGGGAGCGCGACGCTGGGTGAGGCGATGGCGCGCGCGCTCGTCTTGCTGCCGCGCTATCTGCTCGCGTCGGTGATGGTGATGGTGCCGGCGATTATCGGGCTGCTGATGCTGGTGGTGCCTGGCCTGTATGTGCTGGGGCGGGGGATGCTGGTCGGGCCGGTGCTGGTGGCGGAGCGGCCGGGATCGGCGGTGGCCGCCATTGCCAAGGCGCTGTCGCTCAGCCACCGGCGCGGCTGGGTGCTCGCCGGGGTGGCGACGATCGCGCTGGTTGCACAACAGATGTTGCCGGCACCGCTGCTCGCGATTGACGATGCGTTGCACCGGATGCGCGCCGCCAATCAGCTGGTCATCATCATCGTTGATGCGGGGGCAGCGGCGCTGACTGCGGCGGTCGCGCTGGGCCTGATGCTGTTTCGGATCGCGCTCTACCGGCGGCTGGCATAGCGCGGGTCAGAGGATCGGGACGTGCGGCCCGGCCTCGGGCGGCAAAACCCGGTTCAGCCGCGGATCGGCAAAAGTCTCAACTGTGCGCATCAGCGGCACAAAACCCTGCCGCCGGTAGAAATTCAGCGCACCGGGATGGTCGAGTGACCCAGTATTCACCCGCACCATCTCCACCCCCGGTCGCCACATCATCGCCATGGCCAGCGCCATCAGCCAGCGACCATGCCCTTTGCCGGTCAGTTCGGGCACCAGCGCAAGATATTCCAGCTGACACCAATCGGGGCTGGGGTGGGTGAATTCAAGCAGGCCAACCTCAATCCCGGCGCGGTCGATGACGGCATGAACCTGGGTTTCGGGGCGGTGGATCAGCGCGCGCAGAGCACCGTCATCCATGGTGAGCCGCGAATACCAGAGCCATGGCGCGCCCACGCGGCGGAACAGCGCACGGTATTTCGCCGGGTCGGGCCGTGTCCAACGCACCAACCGCAAGTCGCTGTCGGGAAGGGGGCGCGCAGGCGGCCGCGTCCGCAGTTCAAGGGTCGTGACAACCACCGCCACCTCGCCCGGCGGCACCACCATCAGCGCCACCTGCGTTCAACTCCAGGTGGCGCGTGGCGGCAGGCTCATCAGAATCGCGTCGATATTGCCGCCCGTCTTCAGCCCGAACAGTGTGCCGCGGTCATAGACCAGGTTGAATTCGGCATAGCGGCCCCGCCACTCCAGCATCCGCGCTTCATCCTCGGGCGTGAAGGCATCGTGCATGCGCGCCCGCACGATTCGGGCATAGCTGTTCAGGAACTGACGGCCAATATCCTGGATAAAGGCGAAATTGGCGGCAAAATCCCCCTCCAGATGGTCGCAGAAAATGCCGCCGACACCCCGGTGCACCTTGCGGTGGGGGATATAGAAATAATCATCGGCCCATTTCTTGTAACGTTCATGATAGTGCGCGCCGTGCGGGTCGCAGGCAGCCTTCATCGCGGCGTGGAAATTGGCGGTGTCGCCATCATTGGGAATCGGCGGGTTCAGGTCGGCGCCACCCCCGAACCAGCGCTTGGTCGTTACCAGAAAGCGGGTATTCATATGCGCGGCGGGCACCATCGGGTTGGCCATATGCGCGACCAGGCTGATGCCGGTTGCGAAGAATCGCGGGTCGTCGGCGGCACCATTGATCGTTTTCGCAAAATCGCCCTCAAACGTGCCGCCGACGGTCGAGACATTGACGCCGACCTTTTCGAAAACCCGTCCCTTCATCACCCCGCGCACGCCGCCGCCGCCCGGCTCGCCCGACGGGTCGATCCGGTCCCAGGGGGTATAGACGAACGCCGCGTCGGAGCCCGCTTCGCGCTCGATCGCTTCGAATTCGGCGCAAATCTGGTCGCGCAACGTCTCAAACCAACTGCGGGCGGCCTGTTGTTCGGTGTCGAGTATCATCATGTCCCCGTTTCTAGCCTGGCGGTTGTGGCCATCCCTTGATCTGGCGCAAAGCTTCTCCCGTGGCGATGGCGGCCGATACCGCGACATTCAACGATCGCCGCCCCGGCACAAGCGGAATTGTAACGCGCAAGTCGGCACGGTCATGAACATGCTCGGGCACGCCGCGCGATTCCGCGCCGAACAGCAGGATGTCGTTGGCACAGAACATTGCATCATCAATCCGCACCGCGCCTTTGGTCGAAAGCAGCACGATCCGCCCGCACGCCCGCGTGACAAAGGCGTCCCAATCGACGTGGCGGGTGACGCGGGTAAAGGCGGTATAATCCATGCCTGCCCGCGCCATTGCGCGCGCGCCATAAGCGAAGCCCATCGGCTCGATCAGATCGACGCCCAGATCAAAACACGCCGCCATGCGCAGGATCGTGCCGACATTGCCCGCGATATCGGGTTCGAACAGAGCAAGGCGGAGCGGCGGGGCGGGCGGCATGGGATAGGCCTTATTACGGTATGGATCGCGGGGAGGCAAAATGCTGTTGGCAAAACGGTAAACCTGTCGCTATCAGGCCGCGTTCAATCCCTCGCGCAAAGCGGGGGGATGCGACAGGCACGGGGCGTCTCCGACGCGGTGTTCGCCCCATGGGTTCGTTCGGCAAAGGCAAGTGGATGGCAAGCTTGGACAGTGCAGTTTCGGTCGGGAATGACACCGCGCCGTTTGGCGAAGATGATAGCTATCGTCGCCGCGATTTCTTGAGTATCGCTGCAATCGCATTTGGCGGCGTTGGCGTTGCCGGGATCGTCGTGCCGCTCGTCAGCCAGATGGCACCGTCAGCCGATGTGCTGGCGCAATCGACCACCGAAATCGACATCAGCGCAATTGCGCCGGGGCAAGCGATCAAATCATCGTTCCGCAAGCAACCGCTGTTCGTGCGCAACCTGACGCCCGCCGAAATCGCGGAGGCAAACAAGGTGCCGGTGTCGTCACTGCGTGATCCCGAAACGCTGGCGCAGCGCACCAAGGAGGGCAAGACCAACTGGCTGGTGACGCTGGGCGTCTGCACCCATTTGGGCTGTGTGCCGCTGGGCGCGGGCGAAGGCGAAGTGAAGGGCGAGCTGGGCGGGTATTTCTGTCCTTGCCACGGGTCGGTTTACGACACCGCCGCACGCATCCGTAAGGGCCCGGCACCGCGCAATCTTGAAGTGCCGGACTATAAGTTCACATCAGATACAGTCATCGTCGTCGGTTGAGGTTAGCATCATGAGCTTCCCCTGGGCAAAGCATTACGAGCCAAAGGCGCCACTGATGAAGTGGATCGACGAGCGGCTCCCGCTCCCCCGTTTCGTCTACAGCGCGGTCGGTGGCGGCTATCCGGTGCCGCGCAACCTCAATTATTTCTGGAATTTCGGGGTGCTCGCCGGGGTCGCGCTGATGTGTCAGATTGTGACCGGCATTGTGCTGGCGATGCATTATGCCGCCAATGGTGCGATCGCGTTTGATTCGGTTGAACACATCATGCGCGATGTGAATTTCGGCTGGCTGATCCGCTATGCGCATGCAAACGGCGCGTCGATGTTCCTGCTGGTCGTCTATATCCACATCGCCCGCGGGCTCTATTACGGGTCATACAAGGCGCCACGCGAGATGATCTGGCTGCTCGGCGTGGTCATCTTCCTGTTGATGATGGCGACCGCGTTTATGGGTTATGTGCTGCCCTGGGGTCAGATGAGCTTTTGGGGCGCGCAGGTGATTACCGGTTTCTTCTCCGCCATTCCGGTGGTGGGAGAAGGGGTTCGCATCTGGTTGCTGGGCGGTTATGTGCCCGACAATGCGGCGCTGAACCGGTTTTTCTCGCTCCATTATCTGCTGCCCTTTGTAACGCTCGGCGTCATCGTGCTCCACGTCTGGGCGCTGCACATTCCGGGGTCGAACAATCCGACCGGTGTTGACGTGAAGGGCGAGCAGGACACGGTGCCCTTCCATCCCTATTACACCGCGAAGGATGGGTTCGGGATCGGCGTGTTCATGCTGGTCTATTGCGCGTTCATTTTCTTCATGCCTAACGCGCTCGGCCACCCGGACAATTACATTCCGGCCAATCCGCTGTCGACGCCTGCGCATATCGTGCCCGAATGGTATTTCCTGCCTTTCTACGCGATTCTGAAGTCGTTCACGGCGGATTTCCTGTTCATGCCGGCAAAGCTGTGGGGTGTGCTTGCCATGTTCGGGTCGATCCTGTTGCTCTTCTTCCTGCCCTGGCTCGACACATCGCCGGTGCGCTCGGCCAATTACCGGCCGACCTATCGGATCTTCCTGATCGTATTGCTGGTTGATGTGCTGGTGCTTGGCTATATCGGCGGGGCAGAGGCGACGGTGCGTAACGTCATCGTCGGGCAGATCGCGACAGCGTATTATTTCGCGCATTTCCTGCTGATCCTGCCGATCGTCTCAGCGATGGAGCGGCCGCGGCCATTGCCGAATTCGATCACCGAAGCAGTGTTGGGCAAGCATCACGGCCGGGGATCGGCCGACCTGACGGCTGGCAATGCCGTTCCGGCTGAATAAGGGGTATCTTCATGGTTCGCATTATCGCCGGCCTGGTCGGTGTCGGATTTCTGGTTGCGCTGCTGATTTCGCTCGGCGGCAGCATTTCCAGCCTCATCAATGAGCCCGAGGTCGAGAGCGCCGCGGCGATGCTGTATAAGCATCCCGAACATCTCGAACTGAAGAGCGATGGGATCACCGGCAAGATCGATGAGCGCGCCGCGCAGCGCGGCTTCCAAGTTTACAAGGAAGTGTGCGCCAATTGCCATTCGATCAGCCTGGTGGCGTTCCGCGATCTGCGCAAGATCGGCTATAGCGAAGCCGAAGTAAAGAAAATCGCCGCTGACTGGGGCACCAAGCAGCAGGTGCAGGATCCCAAAACTGGCGACCGCAGCGAGCGTGACAACACTCCGGCCGACAAATTTCCGGTGGTTTATTATCCGGGTCAGGGCGTGCCGCCGGACTTGTCGCTCATCACTAAGGCGCGGCATGACGGCCCGGCCTATATCTATTCGCTGTTGACCGGCTATGCCGAGCAGACGCCGGAGCTGATTGCCAAGCACCCGGATGCGAAGACGCCAGACGGTTTGTATTATAACCCATATTTCCCCAATCTGAACATCGCGATGCCACCGCCGCTGGCGCAGGATGGGCAGGTGACCTATGCCGACGGCACGCCGTCGACCGTCAAGCAAAATGCCAAGGATGTAGCCGCCTTCCTCGTCTGGACCGCTGAGCCAGAATTGAACCAGCGTCACGGCCTGGGCTTTGTGGTCTTGGGCTTTCTGTTGATCGCGACGCTGCTCGCCTATGGCGCGTATCAGTCGATCTGGCGGAATGTGAAACATTGAGCGTGCTGACCACGGTAAATGATGATCTGAGAGCGCTCATTCGGACCATCCCCGACTTTCCCAAGCCGGGGATCATGTTTCGCGACATCACCACTTTGCTGCTCGACCCGCAGGGGTTGGCGCAGACAGTTGCGCGGATGGTCGACGCGGTCGATGGTCCGGTTGATCTGATCGCGGGGATTGAAGCGCGCGGATTTCTGTTCGCCGCAGCACTTGCGGTGCCGCTCAGCGCGGGCGTGGTGCTGATCCGCAAAGACGGGAAGCTCCCCGGCGCGACCATCGCCGAGGATTATGCGCTCGAATATGGGCAGGACCGGATCGCGATTCACGCCGACGCGCTGGTCCCAGGGCAGCGGGTGTTGCTGGTCGATGATCTGATTGCCACCGGTGGGACGGCGCGTGCGGCGATTCGGTTGCTCCGCAAGGCGGGGGCAAGCGTTAGCCAAGCGCAATTCGTGGTTGATCTGCCCGATCTAGGCGGCGCCGATGCGCTGCGCGGCGATGGGGTGGCGGTCCACGCCTTGGTGGCGTTCGACGGGCATTGAAGCCCGGCGACTAGGGCTAGGGGCGCGTGCGGATCAACCCCGTGGCGATCGTTGTCATTACCGCGACCCCATGCTGGTTCAGCACGGTGATTCGGCTGCGGTAGAGGCCCATTTCGGGGCGGCTGGCGGATACCCGCTTGTCGAGCACTTCGG
>DHHS01000029.1 GCA_002403415.1 Sphingomonas sp. UBA4766
AGGGGCGCGTGCCCTGGTCGGGCCATTCGGGGCGCTATGCGGCTGCCCAAGTGCTCGAACAGATTGCCGCGCACCGCACCACGCTTGTTTTTTGCAACACCCGCGCGCTGGCCGAGCTGATCTTTCAGGATCTGTGGAAAGCAAATGATGCGCAATTGCCGATCGGCATCCACCATGGCTCGCTCTCGGTCGAGGCGCGGCGCAAGGTGGAGGATGCGATGGCGAGCGGGCGGTTGCGGGCGCTGGTGTGCACCGCCAGCCTCGACATGGGGATTGATTGGGGTGATGTCGATTGCGTGATCCAGATGGGCGCGCCCAAGGGTGCCTCACGCCTGATGCAGCGGATTGGCCGCGCCAATCACCGGTTGGACGAGCCATCGCGCGCGATGATCGTGCCGGGCAATCGCTTTGAATATCTGGAAGCGCGCGCCGCGCTCGACGCGATTGCCGATGGCGAGCTGGATGTGGATCCGTTTCGTGCCGGTGCGCTCGACGTGCTCGCGCAGCATGTCATGGCGTGCGCGTGCGCTGCGCCCTTTGACGAAGCGGCAATGCTCAACGAGGTGCGCAGCGCGCTCCCCTATTCAGTGCTTTCGGCGGATCAATTCGCGCAAGTGCTGGGGTTTGTCCGCGACGGCGGCTATGCGCTCAACGCTTATGACAAGTTCAAGCGGCTGGTGCGGGAGGAGGATGGCACAGGCGGCGCGCACTGGCGGGTCGCGCACCCCAAATTCGTCGCGCAACACCGGCTGAACGCTGGCATCATCGTTGAAGCAGCAATGCTCGGCGTGCGGTTTCGCAATGGCCGCCACCTGGGCCGGGTGGAGGAGGGTTTTGCCGCCACCTTGTCGGTGGGAGACACATTTTTCTTTTCCGGTGTCAGTTTGCAGGTCGAGGCCATCGACACCGACGATGTGATTGTGCGCGCAACAACCCGTTCGGCCCGCATCCCCAGCTATGGCGGGGCGCGGATGCCGCTGACCACCAATCTCGCGAACCGGGTGCGTGGCTTCCTGGCCGATCCGGGCGGGTGGCACCGGTTTCCGGCGGATGTGCGCGAATGGCTCGACGTGCAGCAGCGTCGGTCGCAAATGCCGCAAGCGGGGCAATTGCTCGTCGAAACCTTTCCGCATGAAGGGCGGCACTATCTGGTCGCCTATTCTTTTGAAGGGTGGAATGCACACCAGTCGCTCGGCATGTTGATGACGCGCCGGATGGAGACGTTGGGGCTGAAGCCGCTCGGCTTTGTCGCGAACGACTATGCGCTTGCCTGTTACGGGCTGGAGGCGATTACCGATCCTGCGGCACTGTTGTCGGCTGATATTCTCGCGGACGAGTTTGTTGACTGGGTGGAGGGGTCGCATCTGCTCAAGCGCGCGTTTCGCGAAGTTGCGGTGATCGGCGGGCTGGTCGAACGGCAACAGCCGGGAAAGCGCAAGACCGGCAAGCAAGTGACTTTCTCAACCGACCTCATCTATGACGTGCTACGCCGGTATGAGCCCGATCATCTGCTGATTCAGGCCGCATGGGCCGATGCGCGGACCAAGTTGACCGACATCGGTCGGCTGGGCGATTTGCTCGACCGGGCAGCGGGGACGATGCTGCATGTCGCCCTCCCGCGCGTGTCGCCGCTGGCGGTACCGGTGCTGGTGATGATCGGGCGCGAGAGCGTGCCGCAGGGGTTGGCCGACGATGCGCTGCTGATCGAGGCGGAGGCGCTCGGCGCGCACGCCATGCGCGTCGATTGAGCGTTGCCGTCCGCTCAATAGAGGCGTAGCATCGCATCATGCGTAGCGTGTTTGCCGTGTGCCTGTTGCTGCTTGCGCCTGCCGCACCGCTTGCCGGGCAGGATCCGGAGCCGCCGTCCGACGCGCAGATTTTGGGGATTGGCACCGATATTCCCGGTCGGCTGACGGTGCCGGTCACCATTGCGGGGCAGGGGCCATACCCCTTCACCATCGACACCGGTGCCGAGCGCACGGTGATTTCGCGCGAGCTCGCCGCGCGGCTGGGCCTTGCCGCCGGACGGGGGGTGCGGATGACGGCGATGACCGGCACCAGCTATGTCAGCACCGTCGTGATCCCCGCGCTTGCCGTATCGACCGCGGGGAAGGCGCGGATTGAGGCGCCGCTGCTCGATGGCGAGCATCTGGGTGCGCCGGGTCTGCTGGGGCTCGACTCGCTTCAGGGGCATGCCGTCTCGATCGATTTCGATGCGCAGCGCATGTCGGTGTCGAAATCGCGGCGTAGCGGCTTTGCTGATTATGACCCGTCCGATGTGATTGTGAAGGCCAAGGGGCTGCACGGGCAATTGGTGGTGACCGACGCCTATTACCGGGGTGTGCGGGTGCGCGTGGTTCTCGATACCGGTTCGGTGCTGAGTGTCGGCAACCTCGCGCTGCGGGCGAAGGTCGCGCGCCGCCAAAGCGGGTTTCAGACCGTGGGGCTGACCAGCGTGACAGGTGCCGTGCTAACCGCCGACTATACCCAGATTGGCGAAGTGGAAATCGGGCGCGTCAAGTTTCAGAACCTGCCCGTCGCCTTTGCCGATGCGGCACCCTTTCACCAGCTGGGGCTGACTGACAAGCCCGCGATCTTGCTGGGCATGGATGCATTGCGCCAGTTTCGGCGGGTGGACATTGATTTTGCCCGGCGCGAAGTGCGGCTCACGCTGCCGCTGGGGGCGCAAGGGGCGCGAGGTCCGACAACGCCGTGGAACGGGGGACGATTATGAAACAGCGGTTCGGACTTGCCATGGCGACTGCAGTCGCACTCGCGCCGATGGCCGCACACGCCCAGTCACGCCCTGATCAACAGGCATTTTTCAGCCTATACAAACAGCTGGTCGAAACCAACACCACGCTGTCGGCGGGCGATTGCACCAAGGCGGCCGCGCAAATCGCCACCCGGATGAAGGCGGCGGGTTATGCCGCTGGCGATGTCACGCTGTTCACCCCGCCCGGCCACCCAAAGGAGGGCGGGCTGGTGGCGGTGCTGCGCGGGAGCGATGCGGCGCTGAAGCCTATGCTGCTGCTCGCGCATCTTGATGTGGTGGAGGCGCGTCGCGCCGATTGGGTGCGCGATCCGTTCACCTTGGTGACCGAGGGTGGTTATTATTACGGGCGTGGCACATTTGACGACAAGGCGCAGGCGGCGATCTGGTCCGACACGATGATCCGCTTCAAGCGCGAGGGCTATCGCCCGCGCCGCACGATCAAGCTCGCGCTCACCTGTGGCGAGGAAACGAATGAGGCGTTCAACGGCGCTGACTATCTGGTCCGCGAGCGCCGCGCGTTGATCGACGCCGAGTTTGTGCTGAACGAGGGCGGCGGCGGTCGCTACACCCCCGATGGCAAGCGCGAAGTGCTGGCGCTGCAGGTCGGGGAAAAAGCGTCGCAGAATTTCAGCTTCACCGTCACCAATCCCGGCGGGCATAGCTCGCAACCCGTGCCCGACAACGCGATTTACCAGCTCGCCGACGCGCTGAAGGCGGTGCAGGGCTATGACTTCCCGGTTCGTTTCACCGATACGACGCGGCAATTCTTTACCGCTATGGCGCTGTCCAAAGGAGGCGAGACGGGGGCGGCGATCAAGACGCTGCTCGCCGACCCGACCGACCGGGCCGCCGATGCGATCGTCAGCCGCGACAAGGCGCTGCGATCGACGTTGCGCACCACCTGTGTCGCGACGATGGCGAATGCGGGGCATGCGGGCAACGCGCTGCCCCAGCGCGCGCAGGCGACCGTCAATTGCCGCATTTTCCCCGGCGAAACGGTGGAGGGAACGCTTGCGAAGCTGAGCGAGCTGGCGGGCCCCAAAGTGCGGGTTGAAGCAACCCCGCCGATCCGACCGCTGGCCGTGCCACCGCCGCTTGATCCCAAGATTGTCGGCCCGGCGCGCGCGCTTGCCGCCAAGCATTTTCCCGGCGTGCCGATGCTGCCCATCATGTCGACGGGGGCAACCGACGGCATTTTCTTTCAATCGATTGGCATTCCGGTTTACGGTGTGCCGGGGCTGTTCGTCGATCCCGATGGTAATGGCACGCACGGGCTGAACGAGCGAATCCGCATCGAATCGCTTTATGCGGGCCGCGATTATCTGTTCGATCTGGTCAAGGCCTATGCGGGCTGACCCAAAGCGGCGCTAAACCGTCACCTGCTCGCCTAGCTCAAGCACTTTGCCCGGCGGGATGCGCAGGAAATCGGTCGGGTCGCTCGCGTTCCTTTGCAGGAACATGAAAATGCGGTCCTGCCAAAGCGGCATCCCCTCATCCGCGGACGCTTTCAGGGTATTGCGGCCGATGAAATAGGTCGTCCGCGCCGGATCGATCAGCGCGTCCGCGCCGCCGCCGCGCATCAGATCGGCGGGCACGTCGGGGCTTTCCATAAAGCCGTATTTGAGCACGACTTTGGTGAAATTGGCGTCGATTTCCTCCACCCGCGCGCGTTCCTCCGGCGGGATGGTCGGCCGGTCGGCGGTACGCACGCTGACGATCAGGTTGCGCGCATGCAGCACTTTATTGTGCTTCAGATTGTGGAGCAGCGCGCCGGGCGTATTGTCGGGGTTGGCGGTCAGGAACACGGCGGTCCCCTCCACCCGTTCGGGTGGACGCTTGGCAAGGGCCGCCGCCAGATCGGCGAGCGGAATCGCCTGTCGGCCTTCAAACGCGCCGGTAATCTTCTTGCCCCGCATCCAGGTGACGATCATCAGCCCAATGGCGGCCGCAATCACCAGCGGCACCCAGCCCCCTTCGATCACGCGCAAGATATTGGCACCAAAGAAAATCAGGTCGAGCGCGAGAAACGGCGCGATCAGCATCACCGCCGTTGCCCGCCGCCAGTGCCAGTGATGGCGCACGACGATATAGGCAAGGCAACTGGTCACCACCATCGTGCCCGTCACCGCAATGCCATACGCCGCCGCCATCGCCGACGATGTGCGGAACTGCGCGACCAGCACAATAATCCCGATCAATAATAGCCAGTTGATCGACGGCAGGTAGATCTGTCCCAGATGCGCCGCCGATGTCTGGCGAATGCGCAGGCGCGGCAACAGGCCAAGCTGAATTGCCTGCTGCGTCAGCGAATAGGCGCCGGTGATGACCGCCTGGCTCGCGATGATTGTCGCCATCGTCGCCAGAATGACGAGCGGGACGCGCACGGTTTCTGGTGCCATCAGGAAGAACCAGTCCTGATTGGCAAAGGGCTTGCCCGCGGCCGTTGCCGCCTCAAGTGCCGCCAGCGCAAACGCGCCCTGCCCCAGATAGTTGAGCGCCAGCGCCGGAAAGGCGAGCGCGAACCAGCCAAGCTGAATCGGCGCGCGACCGAAATGCCCCATGTCCGCCGTCAGCGCCTCTGCCCCCGTCACTGTCAGGAACACCGCACCCAGCACGAACAGCCCGGTTATCCCATGAGTAATCAGAAAGTTGATGCCATAAACGGGGAAGAACACCCGGAAAATCGCGGGCTCACCAATGATGTGGTAGATGCCAAGCCCGCCCATGGCCAGGAACCACGCCACGCAAATCGGCCCGAACAGCTTGGAAACGCTGGCGGTCCCGCGCGACTGGATCACGAACAGGCCAACCAGGATCGCGATCGTGAGCGCGATGATGCGGCTTTCGTCGAAAACCGACGCAGCACCCGGAATCGTCTTCAATCCCTCGATCGCGGACAATACAGACAGCGCGGGCGTGATGATCGCGTCGCCGTAGAAAAGCGACGCCCCCATCGCACCCAGCACCAGCGCCACTGTGGCGCGCGCGCCCGCGCCCTTCGCCTCGCGAAGCGACCGCCGGGCCAGCGCGGTCAGCGCAAGCACCCCGCCCTCACCCTGATTATCGGCGCGGGTCAGGAAGATCACATATTTCAGCCCGACGACCAGAATGAGCGCCCAGAGCGCGAGGCTGAGCACGCCCACAATCTCGCTCGCGTCGATGCCGTCCTCCGCCGACTGTTGGAGCGCCTCGCGAAACGCATAAAGCGGGCTGGTGCCGATGTCGCCGAACACCACGCCAATCGCCCCGAGCGTCAGCGGCACCGTCGCCCAGCTCAGCCGGGTCGCGCCCGGCGGCGCATGCGGGGAGGAGGGATCATGGATCATGCCGACGCGCGCTTTACGCCCGTGGTCGGCAGGTGCAACAGATTTCGGCGCTTGAAGCCTGTCGCGCGGCGCGGCATAGCGGGGCATGGTTCGCCTTTCGTTCGCTGGACATGACTTCGACATCGTGCCGCAGGGCGCGCTTTACTGGGCGTCGCGGCGGGCGTTGATCGTCGCGGACCTGCATCTGGAAAAGGCAAGCTGGTTCGCGCGCGGCGGCCAGATGCTGCCCCCCTATGACAGTGCAGCGACGCTTGCTGACCTGCGGGGGATCGTTGGCGCGCTCGATCCGGCCGAAATCTGGTGTTTGGGCGACAGTTTCCACGATGCCGCCGGGCCGGACCGGCTGAGCGCGGACGCGCGCGCGGTGTTGCGGGCGTTGACGGCGGCAACGCGCTGGACGTGGATTACCGGCAATCACGATGCGGGTGCGGCTTTGGCCGATGGCTGCGGGGGCGTGGTGCGCGATATAGCGGTGGTCGATGGAGTCGTGCTGCGCCATGAGGCTGAGGCCGGTGACCCGCGCCCCGAATTGTCCGGGCATTTCCATCCGAAGCTGCGCGTGCAGCAGCGCGGCCGGCATATTTCGCGCCGGTGCTTTGTGGCGGGTGCGACCAAGCTGATCCTGCCCGCCTTCGGATCACTCACCGGCGGGCTTGATGCCGCGCATCCCGAAATCGCCCGCGCGGTTGGCCGCCAGGCCGAAGCGCTGCTCGCCGTGGACGGGCGGTTGCTGCGCTTTGCGCTGGCGGCCTGAGGGCGGGATTAGCGCGCGATCGGGGCAAAGGCGGCCTTGAACGCGGCAACCTTTGGCTTGTCCCAATGCACGATATAGGGATGATAGGGGTTCCGCGCGAAGAAGTCTTGATGATAGCCTTCGGCTGCGAAGAACTGGCCCTGTTCGATCCGTGTCACGATCTTGGCCGGATAGACGCGCGCCTTGTCGAGCTGTTCGATATAAGCCGCCGCCACTGCGCGCTGCTGAGCATTTTGCGGAAAAATTGCCGAGCGATAGCTAGGACCACTGTCGGGGCCTTGCCGGTTAAGCTGGGTCGGGTCATGCGCGACCGAGAAATAGACGCGCAGCAGCGTGGCATAGCTGACACGGGCGGGATCATAAGTGATCTTGATCGCCTCGGCATGGCCGGTCGTCTCGGTAATTACCTGGTCATAGGTCGCGGTTGCCGCGCTGCCCCCGGCATAGCCCGACACGACCGACTTGACGCCCTTCACACTTTCGAACACCGCTTCCATGCCCCAAAAGCAACCGCCGGCGAATACGGCGGTCTGGAGCGTGCCGGTGCGCGGCACATCGATCTTGGCAGCGGGAATGGCCACCGCCTTTTCGGCACTTGCAGAGCCAGCCGATAACGCCGCAACGGTGAGCCCCGCGACAGCGAAAAACGCAACAAATTTACGATTCATAACATCCCTCAAAACTGGACCCCACCACGCTATTCGCTTGAGCCGGGCCAGAAGTTACGCGGGGATTAGCGCGTTGATGAAGCCGCCGCCGCATATGGTGCCTGATGCGGCATGGCGTTGGCCGGTGCAAGAGCCATCATGCCCAGTGTACCCAAAGCGAACCCACCGGAAATTTGCCACAGCAGCGGCGATTTGAAAAGTTTCAACATGGTCACTTGTCCAAGGTTAGCCGCCACCGAAACCGGGCACCGGCGTTACCCCCCCATTCGCTCCCGCGCTCAGATGGTTACGGCTCCGCGCAAAACAATAGAGCGGATTGCGAATTCTTGCGGTGGCTCCCGGCGTTGGCGCAAGGGCCGCCGGTCAGGCAAGCGCTGCGCAAGCTTCCTGGATGCGGGTGCAGGCGTCGCGCAGCACCGATTCGGATGTCGCATAGCTGATCCGCATCGCGGGTGAGAGGCCAAAGGCAATGCCCGGCACTGCCGCCACCCGCGCTTCGTCGAGCAGGTAATCGACCAGCGCGCTGTCACAGTCGATCACGGCCCCCTTGGGCGTCCGCTTGCCAATCAGCCCCGAACATTCGGGATAGACATAAAATGCGCCCTCTGGCCGGGGGCACTGCATCCCCATCGTTGCGTTGAGCATCCCCACCACCAGATTGCGCCGTGCCTGAAATGCGGCTGCCCGGTCCTTCAAAAACGTCTGATCGCCGTTCAACGCCGCCGCCGCCGCCGCTTGGGCAATCGAGCAGGGGTTGGAGGTGGACTGCGATTGCAGCTTGCCCATCGCCTTGATCAGCCATTCAGGCCCCCCGGCAAAGCCGATCCGCCACCCGGTCATCGCATAGGCCTTTGAACAGCCATTCACGGTCAGCGTGCGCTCAAACAGCGCGGGCACCACCTGTGCGATCGTGCTGAACTGGAAGCCATCATACAGGATATGCTCATACATATCGTCGGCAAACACCCACACATGCGGGTGGCGCAGCAACACCTCGCCCAGCGCGCGCAGTTCGTCGGTCGAATAGGCAGCGCCCGTCGGGTTTGACGGCGAGTTCAGGATCAGCCATTTGGTGCGCGGGGTGATCGCGGCTTCAAGCTGTTCGGGCGTGATCTTATAACGCTGCGCGGCACCGCACGCGACCACCACCGGCACGCCGCCGGTAAACTGCACGACATCGGGATAGCTGACCCAATAGGGCGCGGGGATGATGACTTCGTCGCCGGCGTCGAGCGTTGCCACCATTGCATTGAACAGCGTGTGCTTGCCGCCGACATTGGCGGTGACCTGAGTGGTTGCATAGTCAAGGCCGTTGTCGCGCTTGAACTTGGCGGCGATTGCGGCTTTAAGCGCGGGCGTGCCATCGACATCGGTATATTTGGTCTGGCCGCTGCGGATCGCCTCGATCGCAGCTTCTTTAACGAAATCAGGCGTGTCGAAGTCGGGCTCACCCGCGCTCAGGCCAATCACATCGACGCCCGCCCGTTTCAGCGTGCCGACCTTGCTGCTGATCGCGAGCGTCGGTGACGGGCTGATCCGGTTCAGTGCGGTGGAGGGGTGCATGGCAATCGGCCCTTTGTCTTCAATCCCGCCGGGCTATAGCCGCGCGGGTTGCGATGGCGCAACCATGGCGGGGATGAGGCCGCGCACCGCATTGCCGATCAGGAAACCGTTTGCGAGATCGGCGGGCGTCAAATCCCCCTCCACCGCGCGGCCCTCGGCGACCAGGTGCGCGCGGAGCACGCCGGGGAGCATGCCCCGGCTGAGCGGTGGGGTCACCAGCTTGCCGCCGCGCTCAACGAAAATTGCGGTAAAGCTCCCTTCGGTCAGAAAACCATCGGGGTCGGTGAACACAACTTCAAACGCGTCCGTTGCTGTGCGCGCGTGGTCGTAAAAGGCGCGACTTGTGGTCTTGTGACGGAGGCGAAAATCGCTGGTCGAGACCGGCAGGGGCGTAATTGCCACCATAACGGGTTCGGGGGGTGCTGCGGGTAACGCGGTGATCTCGATGGCAAACGCGCCGCTGGGGCTAAGCAGCAGCCGCACTTTGCGCGGCTCGGTCAGGCGAAAGGTCGCCGCCTGAAGCTCGTTGCGCGCGCTGTGCCGGTCAAAGTTGATCCCAAAGGTGGCTGCACTCGCGCCCATCCGCGCCAAATGCCGCTCGAGCAGCGCGATGCCGTGGAGCGGGTCGAACGCCATCGTCTCGATCAAGTCAAAGGGCGGCCGGTCGCGCAGCAGGAATGCGGCCTTGGCAAGCGTTTCGTCCCATTCCGCCGCTACCGTTGAATCCGCCACAATCCCGCCCCCGACGCCGAGCATGGCATGGGGCGCGTCGGCCACGATCGTCAAGGTGCGAATGGCGACGTTGAACATCGCATCACCATTCGGGTCGATCCGCCCGATCGTGCCAGTGTAGACGCCACGCGGTACGCCCTCAATCGCGGCAAGCGCCTCGATCGCGCGGATTTTGGGCGCGCCGGTGATCGAGCCACAGGGGAACAGCGCCGTCAGCACGTCGATGGCGTCCACCCCCGGTGCGGCGGTGGCAGTGATTGTCGAGACCATCTGATGCACGGTCGGGTAGCTCTCCACCGCAAACAGCGCGGGCACCGCTACCG
>DHHS01000030.1 GCA_002403415.1 Sphingomonas sp. UBA4766
GATGGGTGGCAAGATCGAAGGCGACCGACAGGCCCTTCTGCCCCATCGCCAGATTGCGGCGGTAGAAGGCGTTCGATTCCTCGGCGGTCGAGAAGCCCGCATATTGGCGGATCGTCCACGGGCGGCCCGCATACATGCTCGCCCTCACCCCGCGTGTAAAGGGCGCGAAACCGGGGAGGCCAGGGTCGAATTCCGCGTGATCTTCTGCTGTGTAGAGCGGCTTTACCGCGATCCCCTCTGGTGTGGGCCAGGTGAGATCAGCGCCCCTTACCTCCTTGGCGGCAAGCGCCTGCCAATCGTCCAGCGTCGGGCCGGTGGGTCGGGTGTCGGTCATGAGCCCCCTTTAAACCGGGATGCAGCAAAGGGGAAACATGATTGAGCAGACGCTCCCCTACCGCCTCAAGCCCCCTGGAACACAGGCTTTCGCTTTGCCAAGAAGCTGATCGCACCCTCACGCGCATCCTCGGTTTGCCCGGCAATGGCTTGCCGATCCGCCTCGCCCGCCAGCGCGGTTGCATAGTCACACTCAAGCGCGGCTGCCAGCCCCTGCCGCATCAGCCCCAGCGCCACTGTCGGCCCCGCCGCCAGCCGGGTTGCGAGCGCCATCGCTTCCTCCATTAGCACGACATCGGGCACGCATTTGTGGATAAGGCCCCAATCCGCTGCGCGCGGGCCATAAATGCGCTCGCCCAGCAGCATCATTTCGGTCGCACGCGCCTTGCCCACCAGCCGGGCGAGCATCCACGACGCGCCGCCATCGGGCACCAGCCCGATATTGACGAACGCCTGGAGGAAATAGCCGCTTTCGCCCGCGATGCAGAAATCGGCGGCGAGCGCGAGGCTGCACCCGATGCCCGCCGCCGGGCCGTTGACCGCGCTGACAATCGGGACGCTCGCCTGCGCAAGCTTCAGCATCGCCGGATTATAGCTGCCGGTCAGCGATTGTTTGGCGCGCTCGGCGGGCGACACGGTCGGTGCCTGATCGCGGCCGGCAAGGTCGGCGCCCGAACAAAATGCCCGCCCCTCTCCCGTGATCAGCACCGCACGCGCGCCGTCGAGATGCTCGATCGCATGACCGATTTCGACAAACATCGCAGGCGGCGCGGCATTGAGCCGTTCGGGGCGGTTGAGCGTGAGGACAAGCACGTCGCCCACGCGTTCGGTGCGGATCATTTCATAGGTCATGCGACACCCTCTTCCCAACGAATTCTGATCCCAAGGATGCACCGAAGCGCCGAAAAATGCAATTGTGTGGCGTGATTTAGAAAATCGGGTATGCAACCCACCCCTGCCGCTACGGCGCCGTGACGTTCAATGATCGCCCCTTGGGCTTTCCATGATTTCAGTGAGGACGCCGCCCATATCCTTTGGATGGACGAAGAAGATCGGCGTGCCGTGCGCGCCGATTCGGGGCTCGCCCAGCACTTTTGCGCCCTTGGCCTCAAACCACGCCTTGGCTTCCCGGATATCGGGCACTTCGTAACAGACATGATGCTGCCCCCCGGCCGGGTTCTTGGCGAGGAAGCCATGGATCGGCGATGCGTCACCGAGCGGCTCGATCAGCTCGATCTGGGTGTTGGGCGTGTCAACGAAGCACACTTTCACGCCCTGCGCGGGCAGATCGAAGGGCGCGTGGATTTTCGTCGCGCCCATCACGTCGCGGTAGAACGCGATCGATGCAGCGATGGAGGGCGTGGCGACCCCGATGTGGTTGAGACGGCCGAGTTTCATTTAAACCTCATGGAGCGATATAGCCAAAAGTGGCGCCGGAACCTTCTTCACACAGCCAGACGATTGCCGATGAGCCCATGCCTAGCCAATCCATTCTCGTGCGCCGATAGTACTGGCAATTCCTCCTGTCCGGCTCCCCCTCAAGCGTCTGCGGCTCGGCCACAAACTCTTCCTTTTCGAAGCCAGCCTCGACTAACTTTGCTTCAAGCTCAGTTTCCCGCCCAGCATATTCGGCGATGAAGGCTTCGAGACGCGCGATCACCGTCGACACATTTCCGGTCAAAACCGCTTCGATCTCGTTGGCAGGGTCCCTTTGCGATGGACCGCAGCCAGTCAGAACAAGAGCCATGAGCGCCAAACTAGAGCGGAATATTGTCATGCTTCTTCCAAGGGTTCTCCAACTGCTTCCCCCGCAAATTCGTGCGTCCAGCGTCCTTGCTGCGACGCGCTCCGCCTATGCTGGGAGCGAGATGGACCCTGATAACATGTTCAGGGCGGCGGCTTGGGCGCGCGGGCCATACACCGCACCAAAAAATTCACTCATGAATACCCAAGGACCATGTAGATGATAGCGCCGGTGGTAACCCCTAGCGCCAGAATTGTGACCATTATCGCATCTTTGCGTGAGGCATTGTCGTTCATTCTCTGCTCCTAAAGCGGAATATTGTCGTGCTTTTTCCACGGATTTTCCAACGCCTTGCCCCGCAGCTTCCGCAAGCCCAAGGCCACCCGCCGCCGCGTCGAATGCGGCTGGATCACTTCGTCGATGAACCCCTTGCTCGCCGCCACGAACGGGTTGGCAAAGCGCGCCTCATATTCCGCCGTGCGCTCGGCGATTTCCTCGGGCGTCTTGCCGCGGAAGATGATCTCCACCGCGCCTTTCGCGCCCATCACCGCGATTTCCGCCGTCGGCCAGGCATAGTTCAAATCGCCGCGCAGATGCTTCGACGCCATCACGTCATACGCCCCGCCATAAGCCTTGCGGGT
>DHHS01000031.1:0-3098 GCA_002403415.1 Sphingomonas sp. UBA4766
GCGAGCACAAGCTCGCGCGCGGTTATGCCCCCGTCACCACCTGGTCGGCTCATTACCTGCCCGATCCCAATTTTCGCCGTGCCGTGGCCGATTTTCTGGTGCGCGAACGGGCGGCGGTGGCATCTGATCAGGCGTATCTCGGCGCCATGACGCCGTTCAAGAGAGCGATGGACTGACCGGCGGCGCACCGATGCTCATCACCTCGGCGGTGGCGTCAATTCCTCGCGCGTAAGCGTGACGGCGGGCCGGTTGTGGTCGATGCGGAACACCGCGCTGCGCCCGTCGCGCCAGACCGGGATCAGCCCGGCTTCGAGCTTCTTGTCATAAGGGGGTGGCTGGATCAGCCAGACATAATCGAAGGCATCGCGCGGGAACAACGCCAGCGAGCGCGAGATCGGCCGCCACCATTCGCGCGGGCATTGGACATGGGTGACAATCTGCGATGGGTCATGGCGAAACCGGCGTGCCGCGCGATAGCGGGTCGTCAGCAATTGCGCGCCCGCCATCGACCATTGGTCGTTTGAATAGGCCATGCGCCGTTCCAGGGCGAGCGCTGGAACATGTTCCAACCGGCTCATGAACCATTCATTGTGGCAGGTTTCGCCGACAAAAGTGACCAGCTTTGCCCCGACCGGGATGTGATTGAGCGCCTGCAACTCGCGGTCATAGCTTTGGTTGTAGAGCCAGAAACTCGCCGTGCTCCCCGCCATGCGCACGCCGAAAAATGCAAGCCCAAGCGCTGCTAGCGTCACCGTCCCGCGCATCGACAGGCCAGGACGCGGGCGCAGCCCGATCAGCGCTATCGCGAGCATGAACGGCGCGAGCCGCATATCGGCATAGGCCGACCCAAACACAATCCGCGGCAGCACCAGAAACACAGCGAACAGAAAAAGCGCCGACAGCGCCAGGTTGCGCGAATATTCGATATTGGGGTCGCGAAATCCTTTGAACAAAATAAGATATAAAACAGCGGTGGAGGCAATATCGAACGATTGCCACCGATCGCGCAAGGGCATCGTCAGCCAGCTGATCTTCGCGCGCACATTGAACCAATCACCGGTCTGGCCCGTCACATTCGCGCCGCTGCGCCAAGCAACCATGAGCAGCATCGGTACCGCCAGCGGCAAGCAGCCCAGGCCGGCGCGCACCCAAGCCGACGCCCAGTGTCGTGCGCGCTCGCCCCAGCCGCTGGCATGATCGGGGATGCGGTCATGCTGACGGATCATCTCAGCCGAGAAGGCAAGCACGCCCAGCACGCCCCAGCCAAAGGCGTGACACACCCACAGCGCACAGGACATCGGCACAAAAATCACGGCGCGCAGCGCCAGCCGGTTCTGCCGCGCCAGCCGTAGCCACAGCCCGAACATGTTGAGCGCGAGCGCCATCGACAGCGCGAAATTAACGAACCCGAAATGCAGCGGAAAGCTGTAGGCAAGTGGCAGCGCAAACAGCGCAGTCGCGGGAATACGCCCATGCACTTCACGGGCGATCCACAGCAAGCCAGTGACGATCATCACCGGAATCGCGATCACCAATAACTTGACCGCCAGTTCGAGCCCAAAGATCGGCGCCAGCGGAATAATCAACAGGTCAAAGCCCAGATTGCCGATCAGCGACCATTTGAAATCATACCAGTCGAGCAGCCATGGCGCGTCCCCGGCCGACAATTGCACGCGGTAACGCCCCATATGCCCCGGCAAATCCACTAGTGGCGGAATCGACGGCCACAGCAATGGGATCGCGGCCATCGCGGCCATCGCCGCAACGAACCAGCGTGTCTGCCACCAATTAAGTTTGTCCCCCATATCCGTGCTCTAGTCCGCCAACCCGCCCGGCGGCAAGCGTCCTGCGACTCGCCATAGCCGCGCGCCGCCGCGCACTGGTACCGGGATCAGCCAATCGGGGGCGGTTCGGCGCCGCAACCGGTGGACCAAGGCGGTGGCGGCGGGGCGCTCGGCGGGAGTGAGCTCGGTAAAATCGCCGGGACAGAGCAGCACCAGATCAACTCGCCAGCGCATCGCAATCGTCCGCGCTGCCTCCGGCGATCCCAGGAAAAAGCCATACATCGCACCATTGCCCGCATTGTTGCGGTGATAGGGCGCGGCGATCAGCCGGTGGTGCGTCTGGCTCAGCGCGCGCGCGCCAATGTCGATGGAGGTCATGACAGTCGCCGGGCGTATCCGCTCAAGCGCTGCACCAATGTCGCACCCCGCCGCAGGCCTGGCGGGCGGCGCAAGGGCTTGTGCTGCAATCGGATAGAGCATTCCCGTTGACCCGATCCACGCCCCCGCCAGCCACAGCGGCCCGCGTTTTCGCGCCGCCCCAATCGCGACCGCGAGCGCAGGCGCGCTGAGCGTGACGCCGGCGTAAACGCCGCGCAGCTCGAAACATGCGACCGCCATCGCACCCAATTGCAGCGCTAGGATCAGCACCCAGCCCGGCGCGCGCGTCGCCGCGACCCGCCATCCGCTGGCGATGATCCCGGCGATCAAAAGTCCGGCATAGGCGAGACCGGTGGCAACGGGTGCGGCCAACAGCGATTGCGCTTCGCCAACATGGTGCAGCCAAAGCCGCGCGACAAGCGGATCAACCCGGCCATATGGGGCTATGCACTCGCGCAACCCGGGGGCCATGATGGCGGCCATTGCCGCTCCGATGGTGATGCTCGCTGCCAGTCGGTGCCAGCGGCGTGGCAGCCATGGACTCGCCAGCCCGAGCGCGAGCGGGATCGTCGCACCCGCCTGCGCCAAGGTCCACACCGTGCGGGTAAAGCCGTCACAGGCCAGGTAGGTCCAGTCGGTCGTCGCAAAGCCCGCCGCGCCCATGGCAATCCCTGCGCCAAGCCCGATTCCGAGCCCGGCTAGCTGTCCGCGAGTGCCCTCGCTACCCCACCACCAGCGCAGCCACACGGACAACGCGGCGAGGCTGAGAACCGGCGCCAGCTCCATGCCGACAATCAGGCTGGTCGCAATCGCGACCCCGGCGACCGCACCACCAACCCCGCTGGGGGCGGCGATCAGCGCGCGCACCGCAACCAGCAACAGCACCATCTGCATCCCGTGATGGTCGATCCGCCCCGGCGCGAACAATGTCGTCAC
>DHHS01000031.1:3469-9218 GCA_002403415.1 Sphingomonas sp. UBA4766
AGCGTGCGCGTAATCGACGCGATCAGCGCGAGCGCGGCCCCGAACAACAGGATCGGCCAAGCGATGGAAGTCGCCACCTCCGCAGTTTGAGCACCCACCAACGGGCGCAGCACCGCGATCATTGCGGCGGGGACCAGATCGGGAAGGCGCGACCAATGCATCGCCAGCCCCCCGGCCAGCCGATATTGTCGCACATCGCCAAACGCCTGCCCACCGAGCCAGTCGCGAATCTGCTGCAGCCGCAGCGCGTCATCGGTATCGGGCAAGTGAAGCGCCGCCAGCGCCCCCCAATCACGCGCTGCCCATGCGCCGCCCAGCAATAGCGCCAACGCCGCCGCGATCAGCGCATCGCCGCGTGCTGTTTTGCGCTCGGCCGGTTGTTCCATGGGTCAGCGCTAGCCCGATTGGGGTTAAGGCGCGGTTTCGCGGGGACTCAGCCGCGATCGCGCCGCCCGAGCAGCCGCAACCGCAGCGCGTTCAGCTTGATGAACCCGGCGGCGTCGCGCTGGTCATAGGCGCCCTGATCGTCCTCAAACGTCACCACTTTCTCGCTGTAGAGCGAATGCGGCGATTTCCGCCCGACGACATACACGCCGCCCTTGTAAAGCTTTAGCCGAACCGTGCCCGTCACCTTGGCCTGGCTATGGTCGATTGCCGCCTGCAACATCTCGCGCTCGGGGGAAAACCAGAAGCCGTTATAGACCAGCTCGGCATAGCGGGGGCTGAGTTCATCCTTCAGGTGCGCGGCACCCCGGTCGAGCGTCAATTGCTCGATGCCCCGGTGGGCGAGGTGGTAAATCGTGCCGCCTGGCGTCTCATACATGCCCCGCGATTTCATGCCGACAAAGCGATTTTCGACCAGGTCGAGCCGCCCGATGCCGTGTCGCCGCCCCAGTTCATTCAACGCGGTGAGCAGCGTGGCGGGCGACATTGCGTCGCCGTTGAGTGCAACCCCGTCGCCGCGTTCAAAATCGATCGTGATAATCTCGGGCATGTCGGGCGCATCCTCCGGATTGACGGTGCGCGAATAAACATAATCGGGCACTTCCTCCCACGGATCCTCCAGCACTTTGCCCTCGCTGCTTGTGTGGAGCAGGTTGGCGTCGGTCGAAAACGGCGCTTCGCCGCGTTTGTCCTTGGCGACCTGGATCTGATGCGCTTCGGCAAATTCGATCAGGCGGGTGCGGCTCGTCAAATCCCATTCGCGCCACGGCGCAATCACTTTTATGTCGGGGGCGAGCGCGTAATAGCCCAGCTCGAAGCGGACCTGATCATTGCCTTTTCCCGTCGCGCCGTGGCTGACGGCATCAGCGCCCACCGCCCGGGCGATCTCGATCTGGCGCTTGGCAATCAGCGGCCGGGCAATTGATGTGCCGAGCAGATACAGCCCCTCATACAGCGCGTTCGCCCGCATCATCGGGAACACATAGTCGCGGACAAATTCTTCGCGCAGATCGTCGATGAAGATATGGTCGGGCTTGACGCCGGCGGCCTCCGCCTTGCGCCGCGCAGGTTCCAGTTCCTCACCCTGACCCAGATCGGCGGTGAAGGTGACGACCTCGCACTTATAGGTCTGTTGCAGCCATTTCAGGATCACGCTGGTGTCGAGCCCGCCCGAATAGGCGAGGACGACTCGATTGATCTGGTCGGTCATGGCATGCTCCTGATGCGGCAAAGCGGGTAGGGTCGCGCCCGCGACTAAGCGAGGGGCTAGCCAATGGCAAACAAGACGGTCGAAACGCAAGCAAGCGTTGAGGATTTTTTGGGCAAGGTCGAACTGCCTCAGCGGCTCGCCGATGCGCGCGTGCTGATTGACCTGATGACGCGCATATCCGGGGAGCCGCCGCGGCTGTGGGGACCGTCGATCATCGGTTTTGGCAGCGTGCATTACCGCTATGCCAGCGGGCGGGAGGGTGACACGCCAGGCATCGCCTTTTCGCCCCGCAAGGCCGAGTTGGTGCTTTATGTCGGCGCGAGCACGCCTAATATCGCCGCGTTGCTGGAGGGCCTGGGCAAGCACAAGACGGGCAAGGGGTGCCTATACGTTAAGAAGCTGGCCGATGTGGATGCCGACGTGCTGGCCCGCGTGGTCGAGACGGCATGGAAAAATCGCCACGCGATGGCGGGGTGCTAGCGGCGGGGCAAAGCCAGAGCGGAACGGTATTTGCATTGATTCCATATTTCCACTAATGATGAATTATGGAATCGTCGCAAGCATTGGCCGCGCTGGCGGCGCTTGCCCATGGTATGCGGCTGTCGGCGTTCCGGCTGTTGGTGCAGGCGGGCGATAGCGGCATTGCCGCGGGGGAGATTGCGCGGGCGTTGAATGTTCCAGCCAATACCTTGTCGGCCAATTTGGCCGTCCTGGCCCATGCAGGGTTGATCGACGGCCAACGGCGCGGCCGGTCGATCATTTATGCGGCGCGCTACGACGCCATGGCGGCGCTGCTTGGTTATTTGATGGAGGATTGTTGCGGCGGCAATCCTCGCATCTGTTCGACCCTGACTGATGTGATGGCGCGAAGTCGCTGCCCAGATGAGGTGCAATGATGACTCAAAAGATTGTGACGGTATTGTTTTTGTGCACGGGAAATTCGGCGCGGTCGATATTGGCCGAGGCGTTGCTGAACGATCGCGGCGCGGGCCGGTTTCGTGCTTTTTCCGCTGGCAGCCAGCCCAAGGGTGTGCCTCACCCGATGGCGCTTGCCTTGCTGGCCGAATCGGGTTTGGCGACGGCGGGATTGCGGTCAAAGAGCTGGGACGAGTTCGCTGGTACCGATGCGCCCGTGATCGATATTGTCATCACCGTGTGCGACAATGCAGCAGGGGAAATGTGCCCGGTATGGCCCGGGCATCCGGTCACCGCACATTGGGGCATCGAAGACCCCGCCGCAGTGGACGGTGAGGGGCAGCGCGATGCGTTCGAGGCTGCGCGCCGCTACCTTCTCGATCGGATCGAGGCATTGATCGCGCTGCCGCCGGGGGCGTATGATCCGGCGACCCTCAAAGCGGCGCTGGCCGCGATTGGTGCGCGCGAGGGGGCAACTGCGCACCGGAATGAAGTGGCATGATCCAGGCTGCCCCGATCACCGGCGACGCCGGCAACGGGAGCTGATGACCCGTGCCGCTCAGGTCGCTCCCCGATCCGGATTATCTTCCGGCGCTTGATCCGCGTTACTTAATCGACCGGCCGGGGCTCGGCCTGGGGTCGGCTGATCCGCCGCTTCGGATCTTGTTGCTCTATGGGTCGTTGCGCGACCGGTCCTATTCGCGGTTGTGCGTGGAGGAGGCCGCGCGCCTTCTGCGCCGGTTCGGGTGCGACACGCGCATTTTCGACCCTGCGACGCTGCCCCTGCCCGATCAGGTAGCGCAGGACGATCATCCCGCCGTGCATGAACTGCGCGATCTCTCGCTCTGGTCGGAAGGGCAAGTATGGTGCAGTCCCGAACGCCATGGCCAGATCACTGGCATCATGAAAACCCAAATCGATCATCTGCCGCTGCAAATGGGCGGAGTCCGGCCGACTCAGGGGCGCACGCTGGCGGTGATGCAGGTGTCGGCGGGCTCACAATCCTTCAACAGTGTCAATACGTTGCGCGTGCTGGGGCGGTGGATGCGCATGTTCACCATTCCCAATCAGTCATCCGTCGCCAAGGCTTATAACGAATTTGACGAGGCAGGGCGGATGAAACCTTCGGCCTATTATGACCGCATTGTCGATGTCATGGAGGAATTGGTGCGGTTTACGGTCTTGCTTCGGCCACACGCCGCCACGCTTGTCGATCGCTATTCTGAGCGAAAGGAATCCGGCGCGCCGGTAAATAGGGCAGCCGCTCCGCCCCAGTCGCGGTGATGGGGGGAGGTCCCCCTCACACGATCTCGAACAATCCCGCCGCGCCCATGCCGCCTGCGGTGCACATCGACACCACGACCCAGCGCACGCCGCGCTTGCGCCCTTCGATCAGCGCATGGCCGACAAGGCGCGACCCGGTCATCCCGAACGGGTGGCCGATCGCGATCGCGCCGCCATTGACGTTGTAGCGATCGGGATCGATGCCGAGTGTGTCGCGGCAATAAAGGCATTGCGAGGCAAAGGCTTCGTTCAACTCCCACAGGCCAATGTCAGCGACCGACAACCCGGCGCGCGCAAGCAGCTTTGGGATCGCAAATACGGGGCCAATGCCCATTTCATCGGGTGCGCAGCCCGCGGCCTGAAAACCCCGGTAAATGCCCAAAATCTCGCGCCCCTCCGCCTCGGCGGTTGCGCGTTCCATCAGGATTTGTGCCGACGCGCCGTCGGAAAGCTGGCTGGCATTGCCGGCGGTGATGTGTTTGCCCTCCTTCACGAACTGGCCGTCTTTCCATACGGTTTTCAGGTTCATGATGCCTTCGTAAGTGGTGCCGGGGCGAATCCCTTCATCCTGGGAGACGGTCACTTGTTCGCGGCCGATTTCCTTGCCCTCCTTGTCGATCAGCGCGCGTTCGACGGTGATGGGGGCAATTTCCTCCGCAAAGGCGCCGGTCTCCAACCCACGCGCCGCGCGCTGCTGGCTCATCGCGCCGTAGTGATCCTGCGCCTCGCGGGTGATGCCATAGCGTTCGGCGACGATTTCGGCGGTTTCGATCATCGGGATATAGGCGGCCGGTTCGTTCGCGATTACCGACTGATTGACATAGCGCGGGGCGTTTTGCGCGGTCATGCTGACGCTTTCCATGCCGCCCGCCAGCGCCACGTCGATCTCATCACACATGATCGATCGTGCGGCCAGCGCCACGGCCGTCAGGCCGGAGCCGCATTTGCGATCAAGCGAAAAGGCAGGCACGCTTTGCGGCAGAGCACCGGCAAACACGGCCATGCGACCGGCATTGCCGCCCTGGCTGCCCCATTGGTTGCCGACGCCCCAGAAGATTTCGTCGATGCGGGCAGGGTCGATCCCGGCGCGTTCGACCGCGGCGTTCATGACGTGCCCTGCCAGCACGGGTGCTTCGGTGACGTTGAACACCCCGCGCATGGCCTTGCCAATCGGTGTGCGGGCGGTGGCGACAATGGCGGCTTCGCGCATATGGGGGCTCTCCTCTAACGATTGTTCTGGAGCTTAGCCTAATTCAAACGCGCGGGATTGTCAGTCCCATCATGGCACCCCCGATGACGGGCGATGGCATACAATAACGCGCCACCGCCCGGTGACCTGGGAGGTTTGATCGGGTAGGTCACGTAATCGCATTCGCGCGTGCGGGGTGGCTGGTTACAAATGGGTGAAAGTCACGCTATCAGGCGCGTCGGTGTTCGCGATTTTTCCGGCACTATGTAACCGATCGAGTGGGTCTGCCGAATGGCTGCTGTAGGAACGCGAGGACGAGTAAGCGAAGACCAGCTCAAAGGCTGGATGGTGCGCGGCCTTGACGGCGATGCGGCTGCGCAAAATGCGTTGTTGAGCGCCATGGTGCCGTTGTTGCGATCTTTTTTCGGGCGGCGTTTGCGCGGCGCCGGTGATGATGTCGAGGATCTGGTGCAGGAAGCGTTGATTGCCATTCACATGCGGCGGGCAAGCTATGACCGGGACCGGCCCTTTACCGCCTGGGCCTATGCAGTTGCGCGCTACAAGATGATCGACCATTTCCGGCGGACGCGCCAGCACGTCCCATTTGAAGGGCTGGAGGAGATTTTGGCCGCCGAAGGGTTTGCCGATGCCGCCAGTGCCAGGATCGATGTCGATGCAATGTTGGGAGAAATTTCGCCGAAACAGGC
>DHHS01000031.1:9623-10527 GCA_002403415.1 Sphingomonas sp. UBA4766
TCGGTGCACCGGGGATTAAAGGCCCTTACTGCACGGTTGAAAGGGAAGTAATGCGTACCGAGGATCTGATCCAGAAGTTGAGCAGCAACACGCGGGCGATATCGCCGCGTGCGGCCGAACAGCGGGTGGTGTTCGGGCTGTTGATCGGTGGCATGGCGGCAACCGCGCTCATGATTCCGTGGATGGGGCTGCGGCCCGATTTGCCGGGGGCGATGATGACCGCGCCCTTCCTGATGAAATGGGCCTATACGATTTCGCTCGGGCTGATCGCGGCGACGGCCGTGCTGCATGTCGCCCGGCCAGACGCACCGGCATGGCGCGGGATATGGCTGGTGTTGGTGCCGGTCGTGCTGTTGGGGGCGATGTCGGGCGTGGAACTGGCGACAACGCCCTTGGCGCAGTGGGTCCCGATGGGGCTGGGGCGTAGCTGGGATGAGTGTTCGGCGCGCGTGGCCTTGCTTGCGCTGCCGGTGTTTGCCGGACTGCTCTGGTCGTTCCGGTCGCTGGCGCCTACGCGATTGCGCTCGGCGGGCGCGGTGTCGGGGCTGGCGGCGGGTGCATTTGCTGCAACGGTTTACGGGCTGCATTGCCCAGAAGTGTCGGCGACGTTTGTGCTGACCTGGTACACGCTGGGTATCGCGACGGCGGCCGGGTTTGGCGCGCTGGTCGGGCCGCGTTTGCTGCGCTGGTGAGTGCTGCGCCAGCGCGTTGGCATTGCCGCGCGCCGACCCGTTGTCGCCAAATCCATATCGGCGGAGTTACTGGAACAGCGCGGCGATCCGGTCGAGCCGACAGTCGTTAAGGGCGGTTTGCAAGTCATCCGCCACGATCAATTGAGCAAGGGCGACCTGGCGCTGGCAGATCGAATCAAAGGCCTGGAGCACGACGCCGTGCGCGGCCACCA
>DHHS01000034.1:0-1142 GCA_002403415.1 Sphingomonas sp. UBA4766
CTGCTCGCCCGCGTTCGTGCGCTCCAATCGTTCATCACGACCGAGGATGGCGCGAACTTGCTTGCCGGTTATCGGCGCGCGGCGAATATCCTGAAGAAGGAAGCGGTGGGCGATGGCGTCGCGCGCGCGCCCGCCTATACCCCCGAACCCGCCGAAGCGGCCCTCATCGCCGCGCTCGACCGTGCCGAGCCCGCCGCCGACACAGCGATTGCACGCGAGGATTTCGAAGCCGCAATGGCCGCGCTCGCCCAACTTCGCGCGCCGATTGATGCGTTTTTCGAGAGCGTTACTGTCAACGACGCCGACCCCGCCAAGCGCGCCGCCCGGCTCGCGCTGCTGATGCGGGTGCGTGATGCGGTCCACCGGGTTGCTGATTTTTCGAGGATTGAGGGTTGATATGACCAACTATGTCTATCGCTTTGGCGGCGGCGTTTCCGAAGGCGGGCAGGACAAGGTGCTGCTCGGCGGCAAGGGCGCAAACCTTGACGGCATGGCCTCTATCGGGCTGCCGGTGCCGCCCGGCTTCACGATCAGCACCGAAATGTGCACGCGCTATCTGAACGAGGGGCAGGTTTTTCCCGACTCCCTGCGCGCCGAAGTGGCCGCAGGCCTTGCGCATATCGAGGGGGTGACGGGCAAGCGCTTTGGCGATGCGGCGGATCCGCTGCTGGTGTCGGTGCGCTCGGGCGCGCGGGTGTCGATGCCGGGCATGATGGACACGGTGCTCAACCTGGGTCTGAACGACGAAACCGTCGTCGGGCTGGCGACGGCAAGCGGCGACGCGCGCTTTGCGTGGGACAGCTATCGCCGCTTTATACAGATGTATTCGGACGTGGTGCTTGAGCTTGACCACGGCGCGTTTGAAGAAGCGCTGGAAATGGCGAAGGAAGATCAGGGCTATTTCCTCGACACCGAAATGACCGCGAAGGATTGGCAGGCGCTGGTCGCCGAATATCAGGCGCTGGTGCAGCGGTTGTGGGGCAAGCCGTTTCCGCAGGATGTGCACGACCAGCTTTGGGGTGCGGTCGGCGCGGTGTTTGGTTCGTGGCAGTCGGAACGGGCAAAGGTCTATCGGCGGCTGAACGCGATCCCCGGTGACTGGGGCACGGCGGTCAATGTGCAGGCGATGGTGTTTGGCAATA
>DHHS01000034.1:1454-1733 GCA_002403415.1 Sphingomonas sp. UBA4766
CGATGGTGTTTGGCAATATGGGCGACACTTCGGCGACCGGGGTGGCGTTTACCCGCGATCCGGCGACCGGCGCGCGAGCCTATTACGGCGAATTCCTTATCAACGCGCAAGGCGAAGATGTCGTCGCGGGCATCCGCACCCCGCAATATCTGACCCGCGCCGCGCGCGAGGCGGCGGGCGCCAAACCGCTGAGCATGGAAGAGGCGATGCCCGATACCTATGCCGAACTGGCGAAGGTGTTCGACCTGCTGGAGACGCATTACCGCGACATGCAGGACA
>DHHS01000034.1:2030-2792 GCA_002403415.1 Sphingomonas sp. UBA4766
ATTACCGCGACATGCAGGACATTGAATTCACGGTCGAACGCGGCAAGCTGTGGATGCTCCAGACGCGCAGCGGCAAGCGCACAGCCAGCGCCGCACTGAAAATTGCGGTTGACATGGCGCAAGAGGGGCTGATTTCCGAGGAGGAAGCGGTCGCGCGTGTCGACCCGGCGGCGCTCGATCAACTGCTCCACCCAACGCTCGACCCGGCGGCGCCGCGCGATGTGCTGACCCGCGGGCTGCCCGCATCGCCGGGCGCGGCATCGGGGGTTGTCGTGTTCGACAGCGAAACCGCAGAGCGGCGCGCTGGCCTGGGTGATGCGGTGATCCTGGTGCGGATCGAGACATCGCCAGAGGATATTCACGGGATGCACGCCGCACGCGGCATCCTGACCGCGCGCGGCGGGATGACGAGCCACGCCGCCGTTGTGGCGCGCGGCATGGGGCGCCCGTGCGTGTCGGGGGCGGGCACCATTTCCATTGATGCCAAGGCGCGGGTGATGCGCGTGACGGTTGCGGGGCAAGCGCGCGAAGTGCGCGAAGGCGATGTCATCACCATCGACGGCGCGTCGGGCGAAGTGATGCTGGGCGCGGTGCCGACGGTGCAGCCCGAGCTGGCGGGCGATTTCGGCGTGCTGATGGGCTGGGCGGACAAGGTGCGGCGCATGGCGGTGCGCACCAATGCCGAAACCCCGCTCGATTGCCGCACGGCGCGCGATTTCGGGGCGGAGGGGATCGGGCTGTGCCGCACCGAGCATATGTTCT
>DHHS01000034.1:3086-4649 GCA_002403415.1 Sphingomonas sp. UBA4766
GCCGCACCGAGCATATGTTCTTCGATGCCGCGCGGATCACTGCCGTGCGCCAGATGATCCTCGCCGATAGCGAGGCGGGGCGACGGGTAGCACTCGACAAGCTGCTCCCCGAACAGCGCGCCGATTTTGCCGAGATTTTCGAAGTGATGGCGGGTTTGCCGGTGACGATCCGGCTGCTCGACCCGCCGTTGCACGAATTTTTGCCGCATGCCGAAAATGAATTTGCCGATGTGGCCGCCGCCGCCGGGGTCGGCGTTGAGGCATTGAAGCGGCGCGCGGCCGAGCTGCATGAGTTTAACCCCATGCTGGGCCATCGCGGGTGTCGGCTGGGGGTTACCTATCCCGAAATATACGAAATGCAGGCGCGCGCGATTTTCGAGGCGGCAATCGACGTCGCCGAACGCAGCGGCGCTGCTCCTATTCCCGAAGTCATGATCCCGCTGGTCGCCACCCGCCGCGAGCTGGAGCTGATGAAGGCGGTGGTCGACGCGCAAGCGCAAGCCGTGTTCACCGAACGCGGGCGGCAGATTGAGTATCTGGTCGGCACGATGATTGAGCTCCCGCGCGCCGCGATCATGGCCGGGCAAATTGCCGAGGAAGCCGCTTTCTTCAGCTTTGGCACCAATGATCTGACGCAGACGACGCTAGGCGTCAGCCGCGACGATGCCGGCCGGTTCCTGACCGCCTATGTCGATCAGGGGATCTACGCGACCGACCCGTTTGTCAGCCTCGATGTGGAGGGCGTGGGCGCGTTGATCGAGCTGGCGGCGGAGCGGGGCCGGGCGACACGGCCGGACATCAAGCTGGGCATTTGCGGCGAACATGGTGGCGATCCGGCGAGCATCGCCTTTTGCGAGCGGACCGGCCTCGATTATGTCTCGGCCTCTCCGTATCGCGTGCCGATCGCCCGGCTCGCGGCGGCACAAGCGGCATTGCGCGCGCGGGCGTGAAGGGTTTATGACGCACCCGTGACAATGGGGGAGTGCGCGTGAAAAATTGGCAGCGGCTGACGCTTTGCGCGGTCGCCGGGGGGATGCTGGGTGTCGGCGGCGCGGTGTGGAGCGTGCGTGCGGCCGCACTTGGTGCGCCGACGATGATCGGTCCCTGGGTGACGGGCAGCGATTACGGATCGGACAAGGCCAGCCGCTATACCCGCGCGGTGGTCGCGTTGCGCGGGCTGCTCGCGCTTCCTGCGAGCGAGGCGCGCTATTACAACGCCGCCACCGACGACAGCGGCGCACCGCTGGATGGTAAATGCCGCTACCGGCTCAGCGGGGGCGCGCTCCCTGCGAAATGGTGGAGCGTGACGCTTTACGACCCGGCTGGGTATCTGGTGCCGAATGCGGCCGGGATTTATTCGGTGGGCAGCGCTGGTCTGCCCGGTTCCGAACAAGCGGCGTGGCAGGTTGCGATCGGGCCGGAGCGGACCGGCGGGCATTGGCTGCCGACCGGCGGCACCGCCCGGTTCGAGCTGACGCTGCGCGCTTACCTGCCATCCGATGGCGGGCGCGGCAATTTCACTGCCGCGCAATTGCCGCGGCTGACCCGGATTGGCTGCGCATG
>DHHS01000022.1:0-9335 GCA_002403415.1 Sphingomonas sp. UBA4766
ATCGCGATGCGACGCGCGGCGCGATCACCCACCGGCGGGCGTGGCCGACTCCATGTGCGGCTGGTTGCGACGTTTTCGGTGCTGGCAAGCGTGCCGATCATCTTGACGGTGATTACCGCGTCGGTCGTGTTTGAAGCCGGGGTCGATTATTGGGTGTCTGATCGTGCCCGCAATGCCTTTAACGCGACCATGGGTATGGTTGATGAGGGGCAAAAGGAAATCATTAAGCGTTGGCTTGCCGAAACGAATCAGATGGTAAAGGATATCGATTCATTCTATCCGGATATTCCGAAGGACAGCAAAGACTTCCAACTATTCTTCAATCGGGAAACCTATTTTCGTAATTTGGAACAATCGGTCTTGTTTCGATATCGAAAGGAGAACGGGTTTCAGATCCTTTACGTGTTCAATCCACCGACCGGAAAACAGTTCGAAGAGCGGGTTGCCCCGGCCATTCTTGATGTCATACGCCGCGACAAAACCCCCTATATCAATCGCACCAGCGATACAGTGTGGTTGATCGCGCCGGTGCCGAACAAGGCCGATGTGTTTGTCTATGCGGGGACTGGCGTGACCGCAGCTTTTCTCAGCCGCCAGCATTTGGCGGCATCGGCACTGGTGCGCGATTATGAAGCGCTGCAAAAGCGGACGCGATCGCTACAGCTTACTTTCAACATCATCCTGCTGGGTGTTGCGCTGGCGATTGTGGCGGTCACGGTGTGGATCGCGCTTCAGGTTGCCGACCGGCTGGTGCGGCCGATTGATGCGCTGGTCGGGGCAGCGCGACGCATCGCCGGGGGCGAGCTGAGCGCTCGGGTGCCAACGCCTAAGGTATTGGATGAGATTGGCACGCTGGGCACAGTGTTCAACAGCATGACCGAACAGCTGCAGGCGCAAACCGATGCGCTGCTCGCCGCCAACGACCAATTGGACAGCCGCCGCGCGCTGATCGAAGCAGTGGTGTCGGGCGTGTCGGCGGGGGTGGTATCGGTTGATCGCGAACGCCGGATCCGGCTGATTAATCGTTCCGCGCTGGCGCTGCTTCATGCGGGAGAAGCGGCCCCCGTCAATGCGCGGTTGGTCGATGTGTCGCCCGAACTCGACGCGCTGCTCGACCGCGGCAATCATGAAGCGGTGCTCCAGATCAGCGCGCGGGGCGAGGCACGCACGCTTGCCGTCAAGATCGCCGAGGCCGATACTGGGCCGATCCTGACGTTTGATGACATCACCCAGCAATTGCTCGATCAGCGCCGCGCCGCTTGGTCAGACGTTGCCCGTCGCATCGCGCACGAGATCAAGAATCCGCTGACCCCCATTCAACTGGCGGCGGAACGGCTGCAACGCCGTTACGGGCGCTCGCTGGCGGAGGATGACGGCACCTTTGCCCGGTTGACCGAGACGATCGTGCGGCAGGTCGGCGATTTGCGTCGGATGGTTGACGAGTTCTCGTCATTTGCACGGATGCCAAAGCCCGTGTTTCGCGAAGAATCGCTGCTCGACATCGCGCGTCAGGTCATGCTGCTGCACGAAGTGGCACACGGTGCGATCCAGTTCGACATCCGCCATGACGAGCCGCCGCCGCTCATGACCTGCGATCGCCGCCAGATTGCGCAAGCGCTGACCAACATTGTCAAAAATGCGGTGGAGGCAATTGATGGAGAGCAAACGGGCGCGGCCGGTCATGTGCTGCTGACGCTTTGTGCGGCGGGTGAGGGCGCGGTCACGATCACAGTGGCCGACGATGGTGTTGGCCTGCCGCTGGAGCGCGACCGGCTGGTCGAACCCTATATGACGACACGCGCGCGCGGGACGGGCCTGGGTCTCGCGATTGTGAAAAAGATTGTCGATGAACATTTCGGTACCATCGGCTTTGCCGATCGACCGGGGGGCGGAACGATCGTGACCATGCGCTTTGACGAAGCGTTGCTTGCCGCGGCCACGATGGACGACATGCTAATCGGGGAGGGCACCGAGCCCGCACCTGTCCTGACCCGCATTCGGAAGTAGCTAGAAAATGGCCCTCGATATCCTGATTGTTGACGACGAGCGCGACATTCGCGAACTGGTGGCGGGTGTGCTGCAGGATGAAGGGTATGAAACGCGCCTTGCCGCCAACAGTGATGCTGCGTTGGAGGCCGTGGCCGCGCGGCGCCCGTCGCTCGTTCTGCTCGACGTGTGGTTGCACGGGTCGCGGCTTGATGGGTTGGACCTGCTCGACGAGTTGAAGCGGCGCGACCCAAGCATTCCGGTGATCGTCATTTCGGGCCATGGCAATCTGGATACTGCGGTCGCTGCCATTCGTCGTGGTGCAGCCGACTTTATCGAAAAGCCATTCGAGGCGGAGCGGCTGCTGCTGCTGGTCGACCGCGCTACCGAGACCGAGCGGCTGCGCCGGGAAGTCGCCTCACTGCGTGAAGTCGCCGGCCGTGAGGACGAGCTGAGCGGGAACTCCGCCGCGATCAACGCCGTGCGCGCGACGCTGAAGCGGGTGGCGGCAACCGGCAGCCGGGTGCTCATCAGTGGTGGCCCGGGCGTCGGCAAGGAAGTCGCAGCTCGGCTGCTCCACGGGTGGAGCCAGCGCGGCGTGGCGCCGTTTGTGGTGGTGAGCGCGGCGCGAATGACGCCCGAGCGGATGGAGGAGGAGCTGTTCGGGGTTGAGGCTGATGGCGATGTCGTCCGCGCCGGGCTGCTCGAACAAGCGCATGGCGGCACGCTGTTCCTCGATGAAATTGCTGACATGCCGATGCAAACTCAGGCGCGGATTTTGCGTGTGCTTACCGATCAGAGCTTTACCCGAGTCGGCGGGCAGCGGGTGGTGCGTGTCGACTTGCGCGTCGTGTCGGCAACCGCGCGCGACCTCACCGAGGAAATTGCGGCCGGGCGCTTCCGTGAGGACCTGTATTACCGGCTCAACGTGGTGCCTGTGGCGATCCCGGGCCTCGCTGAGCGGCGTGAGGATATCCCTGCGCTGGTTGAGCATTTCGTTGCCCATTATGCTGCCCAACGCCGCGTCCCCACGCCCGAAGTCGCCCCCGATGCGATGGTGGCACTCCAAAGCTATAACTGGCCGGGTAATGTCCGCCAGCTCCGTAATGTCGTGGAGCGGACGGTCATACTGGCGCCAGGCGACCGGATCGGGCGAATTGATATCGATTTGCTCCCCGCCGATGTCATGGGGTATCAACGCGAATTGGGTGGCCCATCGGTGACTACCGCGATCATGGGGGCGCCATTGCGCGAGGCACGCGAGTATTTCGAGCGTGAGTATCTGCGCGTGCAGATCAGGCGCTTTTCAGGCAATATATCGCGAACAGCGGCGTTTGTCGGCATGGAGCGATCGGCGCTCCATCGCAAACTAAAGCTTTTAGGGATCACGGAGAGCCGCGGCGACGATTGAGGGGATATGGACGCTCGGCGGGCGGCCCCCTACATTGCCCCCGGTCGGTGCCGGGGGCATCGGCGTATTGCGGGGCATGGTACCCCGCCAAGAACAAGGATAAGACCATGGCTGAAAAGCACGCATCGCTTCAGGATCTGTTTCTCAACGCGCTTCGCCGCACCAAAACGCCCGTGACGATGTTCCTCGTCAAAGGCGTAAAGTTGCAGGGGATCGTCACATGGTTCGACAATTTTTCGGTCCTTTTGCGCCGCGATGGTCAGTCGCAGCTTGTGTATAAGCATGCGATCTCCACGATCATGCCCGCAGGCAGCCTTGATGTCGGTGCGATCCTTGACACGATGGGGGAGGCCCAGCGCAAGGCGCCGCTGCTGCAGGAAGTGTTTCTAAACGCTGTGCGCAAATCGGGGGAACCGGTGACGATGTTCCTGGTCAATGGCGTGATGCTTCAGGGCGATATCAGCGCCTTTGACCTGTTTTGCATGTTGTTGCAGCGCGACGGGATGGCGCAGCTGGTCTATAAACATGCGGTGTCGACCGTACAGCCCGCTCATCCGCTGAACCTCGCCGAGGAAGCCGCCGAGTCCGCCGATTGAGCACCGGGTTCGATCGTGATCATGGCGAATTCGTTCGCGGCGGGCGCGCGGTGGTCGTGCTGCCCGATCAAGGGCATGCCAGTCGTGACGCCGCGGCGCGGCTGGCCGAAACTGCGGGGCTTGCGCAGGCCATCGGGCTGGTCGTCACTAGCCAGCACGCGGTTCGTGTGCGCGCACCAAAGCCCGCAACCCTGATCGGACAGGGGCAGATCGAACAGATTGCCGCATCGGTGCGAATGGACGAGGCCAGTCTGGTCATTTTCGACGCTGCCCTCACGCCTGTTCAACAGCGCAATCTGGAAACCGGGCTGGCGGCCAAGGTGATTGACCGCACCGGCCTTATCCTGGAAATTTTCGGAGAGCGCGCGGCAACGGCCGAGGGGCGGTTGCAGGTCGAGCTGGCCCATCTCGATTATCAGGCGGGGCGGCTGGTGCGCAGCTGGACGCACCTTGAGCGCCAGCGCGGCGGTTTTGGGTTTCTCGGCGGTCCAGGGGAGACCCAGATCGAGGCCGACCGGCGGCTGATCCGCGACCGGATGGCGAGGCTGCGGCGTGAGCTTGATCAGGTAAGCCGCACGCGCGGGCTGCACCGCGAGCGGCGACAGCGCGCGCCATGGCCCGTGATTGCGCTGGTGGGCTATACTAATGCGGGCAAATCGACGCTATTCAATCGGTTGACCGGCGCCGACGTGATGGCGGAAGATTTGCTATTCGCGACGCTCGACCCGACGCTGCGCCAGATTGCGTTGCCCGGTATCGACAAGGCGATCCTGTCCGACACCGTCGGGTTTGTGTCCGACTTGCCAACGCAGCTGGTCGCCGCGTTCAAGGCGACGCTTGAGGAAGTGGTGGCGGCCGATCTGCTCGTCCATGTCCGCGATATTGCCCATCCGGATAGCGAGGCGCAGCGTGCCGACGTTGAAGCTGTGCTGACCGAGCTGGGCGTTGCCGAAACGACGCCGCGCTTTGAAGCATGGAACAAGCTCGACCTGCTCGATGAGGCGGGACGCGCCGATATGGCGCGCGAAGCCGGGTTGCGCGGCAATGTTGTCGCGATTTCGGCGCTCAGCGGGGAGGGGGTGGCGGCAATGATGCGCGCGGTGGCGGCCCGGCTGACTGAGGGGCATCGCCGCTACTCGATCGAGCTACAGGTGGGGGACGGCGCTGGAGCGGCCTGGCTGCACCAACATGGCGATGTGATCGACCATTGGGTCGATGGCGAGGCAGCGGTGTATGAAGTGCGCCTCAGCGAGCGCGACTATGCAAGGTTTGGAGAACGGCGGGGCGAACGCCCCGCCTAGCGGGGTTGGTCGCCGACGGGCGCTTCCGCCCGCTTCGTCGCGACCCAAAGCGCTTCCTTGGCCTCAAGATCGAGTCCTGCAAATGCATCGCCTGCCGCAATCTCCATCGCGCGAAAACGCCGCTCGAACTTTGCATTCGCTGCACGTAGCGCGGCTTCCGGATCGACACCCGCCTTGCGCGCCCAATTGACCACCGCGAACAGCAGGTCGCCGATTTCTTCGGCCCGGGCCGCGTCGTCCTCTGCGGTATCGGCTTCGGCCAGTTCTTCGTCGATCTTCGCGCGCGCACCGGCGGCGTCAGGCCAGTCAAAGCCGACCCGACCCGCGCGCTGTTGCAGCTTTTCGGCCCGCATCAGCGCGGGCAGGCCAAGTGCGACCCCGTCAATCGCGCTTGCGGCACCCTTCGCCGCGCGCTCGGTGGCCTTGATTTGTTCCCACAAACGGGGGGAGGCGCCCGTCGGGTCCGCGATGTCACCAAAAATATGCGGGTGGCGGCGTTCCATCTTGTCGCAAATCGCGGTCACGACGTCGGAGAGCGCGAAAAAGCCAGCTTCTTCAGCCATGCGCGCATGGAACACGACCTGAAGGAGCAAATCGCCGAGTTCATCGCGAAGGTCCGCCATATCGCCGCGCGCGATCGCGTCGGCAACTTCGTGCGCTTCCTCGATCGTATAGGGAGCGATGGTCTCAAACGACTGCGCAACGTCCCATGCGCAGCCGTTAACCGGATCGCGCAGGCGCGCCATGATGGTTACCAACCGATCAACCATTGTTGCGCTTCCTTTTACCTAATAGCTCGATAATATACATTATGTTAAATTGATATCAGCGCGTGCGCGGTTCCAGTACCAGTCGGTTCCCATCCGCGCGCCAGCTCTTGAGCTGGTTCAAAAAGTCGATTCCGAGCAAGTCATCCCTCAGATTGTCGCCCACCAGCACGGCCATATCGCGCGCGGTGATCGGGCCGATGCGCAGCTGCGCAATTCGTGCGCGCTGATTGATCGTTGGGCCGTTGGCGGTCTCCACCATCACGCCAAAGCCATTCTCCACGGCAATGCCCGCTGCCCTAGCCGTCTCCCGCGAGATCGATGTCTGGGTAGCGCCGGTATCGATCAGCATCCGCCGGGTAACGCCGTTGATTTCGGCGTCGATCCAGAAATGCCCGCCGCTGCCGCGTGGCACCTCCACCTTGGAACCCACGACGACCGAACGGGTCAGCCCGGCGTCTGTCAGAAATCCGTCCACCGCACCCCGGTTGCGCGTCCACAGTGTTGCAAGGATCAGCCCGGCCGCAAAAATCCCCATCCACATCAACGCCATGCGCATGACATGCCCGATCGGAATTCGGCGCGCGAACAGCGCCGCCAGCGGGAGCAAGAGCACCAGCAGATACCAGAGGACGTTCATCTGCTGGTCGCCGTTCATAGCGTAATCTCCATGCCGTCATAGCCGGGCGCGACACTGTGCGGTAGTTCGCGGACCAATGTTGCGTAGTCCATCGACTGATCCATATGAATCAGGACCGCGCGCTTCACCGCTAATTGCGCAGCCCAATCGAGCGTTTGGGCAAGCGTTGGGTGCGACGGGTGCGGCCGCCGCCGCAGGGCATCAACCACCCACAGATCGACGCCCGAATAGAGCGCGGCCATGGCGGGCGTCAGAGCGTGGAAATCCGTTGCATAGCCGATTCGCTTTCCGCCGCTGGTGAAGCATAAGCCTGCGGTGGTAATTTCGCCGTGTGGTTGATCGACCACGTCGACAACGAGATCACTGATTGCTAGCCGGTCGGGAAGCGGCTCGATCGTCGCGATCGGGGGATAGGGAGCGCGGCCATTAAATGCATAGCTGAACCGCGCGGTCAGCGACGCCATCGTCCCGGCTCGGGCAAAGCCGCGTACCGGCTGGCCGCGTGTGTGGTATAGTTGACGCAGGTCGTCGATTCCGTGGCAATGATCGGCATGGTCATGTGTCCAGATGACCGCGTCAATGTCCCCCATGCCCGCCGCTAGTAGCTGTTCGCGCAGGTCCGGGCTGGTGTCGACAAGCAGCCGCGTTGTTCCCGTTTGCACCAGCACGGATGCGCGCGTGCGGCGGTTGCGCGGCTCCACCGGGTCGCAGTCCCCCCAATCGCCCGCGCCATCTGCGCCTCCGATTCGCGGCACGCCAGATGAGGTGCCAGAGCCGAGGATACGCAGCTTCACGCGGCGTTACTCGGGGTAGCCTTTCGAAACAGCGCAAAGAAATTGGCGGTTGTGATCTGCGCCAGCGTCTTGACGTCAACCCCGCGAAGGTTCGCCAGAAACTGTGCGGTATCGGCGACAAAGGCCGGTTCTGCGGTCTTGCCCCGATGTGGCACGGGGGCCAGGAACGGCGCGTCGGTTTCGATCAACAATCGCTCGGCGGGAATGCGCGACGCCGTTTCCTGAAGGTCGCGGGCGTTCTTGAACGTGACGATCCCCGAAATTGAAATGTAACAGCCAAGCGCAAGCATCTGATCGGCGAACGCCCCGCTCGCGGTGAAGCAGTGGATCAGGCAGGGAAACGTTCCCTTTTCCATCTCGTCGCCTATAATTGCTGCCGTATCCGCCTCTGCATCGCGGGTATGCACGATGAGCGGGAGCCCGGTGATGCGTGACGCACCGATGTGCGCACGGAAATTCTCCGCCTGACGCGCGCGGTCGCTATGATCATAGTAATAATCAAGGCCGGTCTCGCCAATGCCGACCACGCGGGGGTGCGCGGCGCGCTCGACCAGTATTTCGGTGGTGATATGCGGATGCTGATCCGCTTCGTGCGGGTGAATGCCGATGCTGGCCCAGATGTCGTCATGCGCGTCCGCAATCGCGACAATCTCATCCCATTCCCGCTCGCGGGTTGAAATCGTCAGCATGGTTGCGACCCCGGCGTCCTGTGCGCGCGCGATCACGTCGGCCTGCTGCTCGACCAGCCCCTTGTAATTCAGATGGCAGTGTGAATCGACGAACATCACGCCTCCACCGACATTTCGAGGCGGGGAAACAACGGCACCGGCGGCGCAAGGCGGAAGCCGCCCTCGGCCAGCGGCGAATACCAGTGCGATCCGATCGCAGAGAAGCTACGCAGTTCCGCCGCAATGCCCATCGCATCAAGCAGTTTCGCCGCGCTGCCCGGGATCACCGGCGCGATCGCCACTGCCAGTTGGGCGATGCAGATGTAGAGCGTCGCCAATACCGTTTCCATCCGCCCCGGGTCGGTTTTCTTGAGCGCCCAGGGTGCTTGCTCGTCGATATAGGCGTTGCAGGCGAACACTGCCTGAATCCACGTCTCGGTCGCTTGGCTTAGCGCGATTTCTGCATAAGCGCGGGGCATCGCGTCGCGCACGGCTGCATCGACGGTTGCGAACAGCGCGGCATCGGCATCGGCATGGCCATGGATTGCGGGGAGAAAACCATCGCAATTCTTGTAAATCTGGCTGAGCGTACGCTGCGCCAGATTGCCAAAGCTATTCGCCAGGTCGGCGTTGGCGCGGGCCACAATCGCCTCGGCGCTGTAGCTACCGTCCTGGCCAAAGCTGATATCGCGCAACAGGAAATAGCGAAGCGCGTCAACGCCGTAAGCATCGGCAAGCGCAATCGGATCGGCGGCATTGCCCGCCGACTTTCCCATCTTCGCGCCATCGCGTGCCAGCACAAAACCGTGCCCGAACACCGATTTGGGAAGCGCAATCTTGGCCGACATCAGAAAAGCGGGCCAGTAAACCGCGTGGAAGCGGACAATATCCTTGCCGATCATGTGCAGGTCGGCCGGCCAATGGCGCGCCGCCGCGCTGTTCAGGTCGGGATAGCCAATGCCCGTCAGATAATTGGTCAGCGCATCGACCCACACATACATGACATGCCCCGGCGCCCCCGGCACGGGCACGCCCCAGTCAAAGCTGGTGCGCGAGACCGACAAATCGCTCAGCCCCCCTTCGACAAAGCGCAAAATCTCGTTGCGGCGACTTTCGGGACGAATGAAATCGGGATGCGCCGCATAATGATCGAGCAGCGGCTGCTGATATCT
>DHHS01000022.1:9716-25962 GCA_002403415.1 Sphingomonas sp. UBA4766
TTTGACGCCCCCTTCCCCCGCGATCAGCTCCTTCTCATCGTAAAAGGCCTCGTCGCGTACCGAATACCAACCCTCATAGCGATCAAGATACAAGTCGCCTGCATCGGCCATTGCCGCCCAAATTGCCTGACTCGCCGCGTAATGATCGGCGTCGGTGGTGCGGATGAACCGGTCATAGCTGATGTGAAGATGATCCGCCATTGCCCGGAAATAACCTGACATTTCATCGGCCAGTGTGCGGGTGGCAATGCCACGGTCGCGAGCGGCCTGCACCATTTTCAGACCGTGCTCATCGGTGCCCGTTTGAAATCGCACGTCGCGCCCCGCCTGGCGCTGAAACCGCGCGACCGTGTCGGCGGCGATTGCTTCATAGGCATGGCCGATATGCGGCCGTCCATTGGGATAGTTGATCGCCGTTGAGATATAAAATGGGTCCGCCATGATCGGGCCCTAATCCATCGCGCGGCGTTATTGAAGCCTTGGCGGTGCCAGCCGCGCGATCAGCCCCGCCATTTCAAACACCGTCGCCTGCGCATCGAGCGACAACGCCCGCGCGCTGATCGCCAGCGTGCGCGCCGCATCATAGGCGTCGAGCGCGACGCGAAGCGCCTCGCCCGACTGTCCGGCGGCGCGTTCGGCAATGAAGCTCGGCGCAAGGTCAAGAAATGCTTCATAGCGGGCCTGCGCGGCCTTTGGGGCAAGGGTGCGCGCCAACTGGCTCCGCGTGGTTGTCGTCGGATCGCCGTCGCGCGCCAATGACGTCATGGCGGCGTCCAGCGCCCCCATATCTAGCCCCGCATAACCAAGCGCACGTCCCGGTGCGCCATCGGCTGCCCGCACCAGCGCGTCCAGCTCATCCGGGGCGGCATCGGGCAACGCGGTGCGGAGCACCGCTCGCACCGCATCATCACTCAGCCGGTCAAAGCGCAATTGGCGGCATCGCGACCTGATCGTCGGCAGCAACCGGCCCGGCGCGTGGCTGACCAGGACAAAAATCGTCCCTGTCGGTGGCTCCTCCAAATTCTTGAGCAGCGCGTTCGACGCGCCCGGCCGCTCCAGATCATCGACCGCGTCGATGATCACCACCCGTGCGGGCGACATGGCAGGCTTTGTCGCGAACATTGGCTGGAGCGTGCGCACCTGCGCAATGGTAATGCTGCGCGCCAGCTCGCCATCGGGCTTGTCCGCATCTTTGGGTAGCCGGACCAGCGCACGGTAATCGGGGTGGGTTCCCGCCTCGATCAGGCGGCGGGTCGGGTGCGCCTCCCCCACCGCAAAGCCGGGCGCCAGATCTGCGCGATCGGCGCTCTCCGCCAGCAGCCGCAGCGCGGCGGCGCGTGCAAACGATGCTTTGCCAATCCCCTGCGGGCCGGTGAACAGCCAGGCGTGATGCATCGCGCCACTGTCGAGTGCTGCACGAAAGCGGCGATGCGCCGCCTCATTGCCCAGCGGTAGCGTGAACGCTGTGTCGGTCACATTCCGAACAGCGACCAAAACCCGGCCCAGGCGCGCCCGAAAAACCCGGCTTCTGCGACGTCCGACTGCGCGACCAGCGGCAGGCTTTGCTGCGGCAGCCCGGGCGAAGTCACGACAAGATCGGCAATGTGCTGCCCGGCCTTGATCGGTGCCTTGATCGGGCCGTTATAGACGACCTTCAGCGTCAGTTCAGGCGTTGGCCCACCCGGCAGCGTAACGGCCAGATCGCGTGGCGCGACCAGCCCGACGCGATTGGTCGCGCCAAGCTGGACCTCGGCTGTCTCGACCTTGGCTCCCTTGCGCGCGATCGGCTTGGCCTTCCACGCGCGAAAGCCCCATTCCATGAAGCGCACCGATTCCTCGATCCGCTGATTAAAGCTGGTCAGCCCGGCCACCACCATGACCAACCGCCGCCCGCCCTGCTCAGCCGAGCCTGTAAAGCCATAGCCCGCTTCCTCGGTATGCCCCGTCTTCAGGCCATCGGCACCTGCAACCCGACCGAGCAGCGGATCGCGATTGGCCTGCGTAATCGCTTGACCTGTGCCCAGCGTCTTGCCCCAGGTGAAGTCGGGACGCGAGTAAAAGCGCTTGTAGAACGCCGGATAATCCTTGATCGTGGCGGAGGCGAGCGCGGCCAGATCCCGCGCGGTGACATAGGTTTGCCCACCATCGGGCCAGCCATTGGTATTTCCAAAGCGGCTGTTGGTCAGCCCCAACCGCTTTGCGGTTGCATTCATTTGCGCGACAAAGGCTTCCTCAGTCCCCGACGCCCCTTCGGCCAGCACGACGCAGGCGTCATTGCCCGACAAGGTGATGATTCCATAAAGCAGATTAGCGACACTTACCTGTTCATTGGGCGATAGGAACATCGTCGAACCCGCGGCGGGCCCATGCCATTTGCGCCAAGTCTCGGGACGCACCGTTACGAGCTGGTCAAGCTTCAGCTCGCCGCTTCGGATCATTTCGAATGCGACATAGACCGTCATCATCTTCGCCATGGACGCGGGCGGCATCCGTCGGTCGGCGTCGCGCGCGAACAGGATCGCGCCGGTCGACAAATCCTGCATAAATGCGACTGGCGCGGGTGTCTCAAACGGCGGGGTCGCGGCTCGCGACGGCGCGAGCGCGGTTGCAGCGGCGATCAGTGCGAAAAGCGGCTTGTTCATTGAGTGTCAGTTTCCCCGGGTAAGTTGGTCAATCATCGGTCAGTTCGCGACGATGCGAGCGTCGGCATAGCCCTGGCGGGCAATCCGATCGCGCGCTGCCTGCGCTTGGGCCTGGCTGGTGAATGGCCCCAGCCGGACGCGGTGGATCGTGCCCAAGCTATCGACCCGCCCGCCAAGCGATGTCGCGAGCGCTTGAGCCCGCGCGCGCGAGGAAAAGGCGGCTACCTGAACATAGCGTCCATCACCGGCTTGCCGGGGCGGCGGTGCCGCGTCGGTCGGGCGCGGCGCAAGAGGCGTTGGGCTGGGCCTGGCGGGCGATCGCGCCGGCGCGGAAGCCACGCTTGGGTTGCCGGTGCCCAGCCGCTTGCGCAGCGCCGCTGTTAATTGCGGCGATGCGTCGAGCCGAGCAGAGGCTGCTTGTCCGCGCTGAAGCGCTGCCTGATCAGCTGCCGACACCTCGGCAATCCGTATCCGCACCGGAGCCACCGACTTTTGCTTCATGCCCAGCAATTCCGCCGCGCCGCGCGACAAGTCGATGATTCGTCCCGCCGCATGCGGCCCGCGATCGTTGATGAGCACCAGGATGGTTCGCCCGCTATCGAGCGAGGTTACCTCGACAATCGTGCCAAACGGCAATGTGCGGTGCGCGGCGGTAATCGCCGCCGGGTCGAATGGTGCGCCAGAGGCGGTGCGCCCCGTCATCTCCTCACCATACCAGCTTGCATAGCCAACCGCGTCATAGCGAGCTGCGCCAAAAGCTTGGCTGGTGCCCCGCGGCCCCGCACCCTCGGGCAGGTCAGGCGGCGGTGCCTCTTGCGTCAGCACCATTGCCGCAAACGCCGCGATCAGCATCATGACCCCACCGCATCGGCGAGCAGCCCGACCGACAGCGCATAGAAGTTCGAACAATTATAATCGAGGATCACACGGTAATTCCCGGTTAGCAGATAGGCGGTTTTGCCCGGCCCATCGGGTTCGAGCAAGGTCGCAAGCACATGGTCGCCCGGCCATGGCCTATTCTGTGGCGCGAGTCCCAGCGCGCGCCATTCCGCCATTGTGCGCCACTGGCTGTGCCGGGCAAAGACTCTTGGGCAGCGCGGCGACACGATCCGCGAGACCAGCATCTGGCGGTCGAGCATATCTGGCACCGATACCGCCAGGCCCCAGGGTTCGCCCGCCTGCCACCCGGCATCGGCGAAGTAATTGCCGATCGAGGCAAGCGTGTCGGCACCGTTCGACCAGATATCGGCGCGGCCATCGCCATCGCCATCGCGCGCGACCCGCAGGTAGACCGAGGGCAGGAACTGCGGATTGCCCATCGCGCCCGCCCAGCTCCCGCGCAATTGATCGCGCGGGACGCCGCGTGCGACCATGTCGACGGCGGCCAGCAACTCCCCCGAAAACAACTCCCGCCGTCGCCCTTCATAAGCGAGGCTGGCGAGTGCGCGCGGGGTATCGAAACTGCCTGTCACCGTGCCGTAATTGGTTTCATGACCCCAAATCGCGATCAGGATCGGTCCGGGCACGCCGGTGTCCTTTTCAACCCGCGCAAGCACCCCATGCTGTTCGGTGAACACTGCGCGTCCTCGGCTGATCCGTTGCGCGTCGACATGGGTGCGGCGATAGGGATCGAACAGTGGCGGCGGCGCGTTGGGATTGGCGCCTGGCTGCGCACGGTCGAGTTCGATCACTCGCGGGTTGAGTGTCAGGCCGCTGAACACCGCTTCAATCGCTGCCGGGCTGCGCCCGCTCGATTCGGCGCGCTGGCGAAGGCTTGCGAGAAAACTCTGGAAACCCGCCTCATCCTGCACCTGCGCCGTGCTGGGCTCAACCGCCCCCAGCGTCAGCGCGATCGCCAGCGCGATGGCCATCCCGGCGGTTCGGGCGTTGGTTTGGGCGATAAAACGACGCGAGAGCATGCCCATTGCCTTGCCACAGCTAACGTCCGGGCTAAACCCCCTAGAAACGACGCTCAATGCGTCCCTCTTGCACAAATGATGCATTGCGCCCTAAGCGCAGGCGGCAATGGACAGGTGGCCGAGTGGTTTAAGGCAGCGGTCTTGAAAACCGCCGTGGGTTTGCGCTCACCGTGGGTTCGAATCCCACCCTGTCCGCCAACACAAAATCAAACTGGGGGTGTGGGGGTCGGAGGTTCGAATCCTCTCGTCCCGACCAATGGACCACAACAAAAACAGCAACTTAATCGGGCAGCGTAAGCTGCCCGCTTCCGTATGGGTGCCACCCAAAAGTATACCGTAAGACCCCCAGCTCACTTTCCTGTGGAACGAATAGAGAACATATGCCATATCGCGGTATGGGAAGAGAAAGTCGCTGCACAGTTGCGACAGACGCGATACACGTAGCTTGAGGGAGACAGATTCGTGCAAGAACAGCCGACATTCTACGAATTCTTCGCAGGGGGCGGAATGGCACGGGCTGGCCTGGGGGATGGTTGGCGCTGCGTTTTTGCCAACGACTTCGACGCCAAAAAAGGTCTCTCATATCAAGCGAACTGGGGCACCGACGGAGAACTGAAAGTCGGGGATGTAAACCTCGTCAGCCCCGCCGACTTACCCGGCCGCGCCGATCTCGTGTGGGGATCATTCCCTTGCCAAGACCTGTCCCTTGCTGGCGGCGGTGCAGGTCTGCAAGGCAATAGGTCGGGCACCTTCTATCCCTTCTGGAACGTCATCAAAGGTCTGATCGCTGATGGCCGTGCGCCCAAACTGATAGCGCTGGAAAACGTCTGTGGCACACTGACCTCGCACGAAGGCAAAGACTTTCAAGCCATCTGCCATACGCTGACCGCATCGGGCTATCGCGTCGGTGCGCTGGTAATCGACGCAGCGCTATTCGTGCCCCAGTCTCGGCCACGGTTGTTTGTGATCGGTGTGCATAGTGATGTTGAAATCGACCCAGCACTCCTTGCGCCGGGTCCGATTGAGCCTTTTCATACCCGTCGGCTTTGCAGCGTCGTGAGCAGCTTGGACCAAGCAACCCGAGATTCTTGGCTGTGGTGGAACATTCCGACCCCGCCGCGCCGCAACTCTACGTTCGCTGACATTATCGAGGAAAATCCTGCGAGCGTAGTCTGGCATACACCTGCCGAAACTCAGCGCCTTGTCAGTCTCATGTCACCTATCAACCTTGCGAAGGTCACCGCCGCTAAACGGGCCAAGCGCAGGATGGTTGGCGGCGTTTATCGGCGAACCAGACTCAACGAGCATGGCGTGAAGGTTCAACGCGCCGAAGTTCGGTTCGACGAAATAGCTGGCTGCCTTCGCACGCCGGGTGGCGGGTCGAGCCGTCAGACCATTATTGTCATTGATGGTAATACAGTCCGCTCCCGCTTAATCTCGGCGCGTGAGACAGCACGACTGATGGGACTTCCTGACGAATACAAGCTGCCAAAGAACTACAATGAGGCCTATCACCTTACTGGTGACGGCGTCGCAGTGCCGGTCGTTCACCACATCGCCACCAATCTGTTTGAGCCTCTACTGGGTATTGCCTCGATGCAAAATTCAGCGATGGCGGGGAAACGTCGCGCCTGATATTCGTTCGGGATGAACGACCGAAGTCCTGATTCTGTTAACTATCCTCCGTTTGAGACCGAGGATCTCCGCTCCAATCTGGTTCGCTTTCTTGACACAGACTTTGCCGACCCAAGCGGCCAAGCGCGCAAGGTCGGGAACTATAAGTGGGGCGTGTATGCGTTCTTCGACTATGATGGCGAACCGATTTACGTCGGCCAGACGAATGAAATGCTGCGGACTCGTATTCGTCGGCATTTGACTAATCAGCGAACAGACGCGGTTGCGATGTCTGTGCTTGACCCGTTCGAGGTCTATGAAATTGAAGTGTGGCCCCTTCCCGACCTACAGGAAGTGTCCAAGCCTCGTGACAGAAGCGGACCACGGTGGGAAGTATGGGTGGCTGCGGTAGATATGCTGAACGCACTTGAGCGAGCAGTCTATGACCGCGCCATTGAAGCAAGCCAGTTCCGGGCAGTGCTTAATGAAAAAGACCCGCCCCCTGCGAAAGCTCCCATTGACCCGCCTCCATCGCATCGTGGCTGCGTGGTATCTCCCGAAGTTCACGCTATCAGGTCGCACCCCGATTTCCGAAATGCGCGTCGCGCACTCATCATCTCTCGTCTTGCTCAGGTCATTGCAGAACGGAAGGTCCAAGGTGGCCTGAGAAGGGTTCTTCTGACGCAAGCGAAGCGGTTACAGTGGCTGGCACAACGCCGTTACGATGGCTTAGGCGGCGCAGCGTCCGTCGAAGAGGAAGGTGCCGACGACGACGCTTGAGGCTGTTGCTTACGAAGGTCTTATTCGCAGCTAAGGCGGCGAGTTTTGTTCAACAGGTGGAGCCGATTAATGTCGCAGGCGACCATATCCATCCTTTGACGGTCATAGCAGCACCCCGCACCCGAAGGTGCGAGGCGCTGGCAGCGTCAAGCAAGAAGGAGGAGACTGTCCCGCTGCTAGGTCCGTTTGATTTTCGTCCAACGGTTTCCAATAGGCACTGCGCGGCAGGGCTGGGTATTTACGCCGCCTGGGTCAGAGGTTTGGCCCGGTCAATTCGCGCTCGCTCCTTGGGGCTGTGCATTGCGTTCCACAGGTCGTTGCGTCGCTGCACGTTCAGCCAGAAGTCCGGGCTGTTGCCGAATACGCGCGACAGGATCAGCGCCGTTGCGGCGGTGACGTTGCGGCGGTCGTTGCACAGCTCGTTGACGTGCTTGCGCTGAACGCCCATCGCCTCGGCCAGCGCCGCCTGGGTCAAGCCCATCGGCTCCATGAACTCCTCGGTCAGTATCTCGCCCACGCTCACCGGCTTGCGCTTGGTCATCAACATGGCATCACCTCAATCATAGCTGTGGTCGTCCAGATACACGTCGCTCGCTTCACCCTTGCTGCCGTCCCACCGAAAGATCAGCCGCCATTGCTTGTTGACGCGGATCGAATGGAACTCCTCAAGCTTGCCGCGCAGCTTCTCGAAATGATTGCTCGGCGGCACGCGCAAATCCTGATCCGTCATTGCGTCATCGATCATCTGGAGCTTGCGAAAGACGCGGCTTCCGAGGTCCGGCGAAATTTTGCGGGACCGGACATCGTCCACGAAAAAGTCCCGCAGCCAGCCATCCCGAAAGCTTTCGATCACCGCACGGCTCCGATAAATGTATGTGTACCACCCAATGGGTCATACTGCAAGCGAATTGGCATCTGGGCTTGACCATTCTCCGATCACAGCCCTAGCCCCCGCTTACGCTCGAATGACCAGTCCACGCCGCCGCCGGACATGGCGACGCCGCTGATATGCTGACCGAGGCGCTTTTCCAGCGGGTCGCTCCAGGGGACGAGCTGGAAGCCCGGGCCATTATCGATCATCGCGAACCGCCCGCTTGCAATCTCGGTCGATCCGACGAGCTTGCCGGAGACATATTCGCCAGGAGCTGATGGCTGCCAGGTCAGGCCGCGCTCGGCGGCAAGCGCCTTGCCGACGCGGCTGATGTCGGCGCGCTCCAGTTGGGCGATGATGTCCTTTGGGGCGTGGAACTGGCCGTGGCCGCGATTCTCCGCATAGCCCATGTCGGCAAGCGCCCGCTTGCGCGCCTCCCAGGCAGTGCGGACATCGCCGCCAAAGCCCGTATGCGGCATGGTCTCGCGCCCGCCGCCGATCATCGTGCGGTCGAGCCAGGTCGCGCCTTCGTGGCGCACCTGCCGGTCGAGTGGCAGGTCTGAAAGCGTCTCGATGCGCGGGCCTTTGCCGAATTTTTGCCGGTCATGGGCAAGGCCGCGTTCGGGCAGGTCGGCGGGGACGGTCCAACGATCAGCATCGAGGCGCTCGACGATCCCGGCACGACGCAAGGCTTCAAGCCGGCGGACGTGTGACTGGACATGACGTTCGTGGTCGATCCGGGGGATGGTCTCTCGCACGGAGTCCAGATGCCTGGAGGGCCGATAGACGCCGTTGGCGTCGGTCTGTTGCAGGATGTTCTCATCGGCAACACGCGCTGTGCTGGGCGGCGGGTCCACTGCGATCATGCTGCCGCGCCAGATTTCCTCGACCTTGGCCGCCGGAACCTCCAGATGATGGACAAGCCCGTCCACACCGTCGATGGTGAGGCCCATGCGTTCGCCAAGCTCGTCGCTGCCAAGCCCCTTGGCGATAACGCGTCCGACGATGCGTTCGGTCGGTGTGGCACGATGCACGGTGTAGCCCGCATAGGCGCGCTGTTCCGCCAGCCCCTCATGGTCGAGCGCCTGACCGTCCATCTGCATGGCTTCGATTGGCAGGGCGCCGATTTGCATGGCCAGTTGGCCGATCATCGCCTATGAGAAATCGATCGCCGTCACATCCGCCCCGGCCTGCGCCGCCGCGATTGCGAGGGCGCCGGGCCCGGTGGCAACATCGAGCAGCGTCAGGCCTGGCCCAATTCCGGCCAGGGCTAACGCATCCCGGCAGAACATCGCGGTGAACGGTTCTGCCGACTGCACATAGGAGCCGACATTGCTGTCCCAATAGGCCGGGGTCTGGATGGGGAGCGTCATGGCATGGGGGCGTTCGGTGCCGGATCGATGACCAGCACCAGCCGTCGCTGCCCGGTGTCCGCAATTGGCGGTGATCGGTGGATGATCGGCGCGTCGCGTGCCCATTTGCGCCCCTTGAACAAGGCGACATCGCCGGTCGGAATTGCGCGGACGCACAGTGTTTCGATCGCTGCACCGTCGTGCAGCCGCGCCGCATCGCCCTGGTCCAACCACTGCGTGCCCGGGCCAGCATAGGTCAGGATCAACCGCAGGCTGACATAATCGGCATGGAATTTCTTGCAGGCGTCGGTTTCGACAATTTCCAGCCTGGTCGCGACATTATCGCGATCAACCAAATCCGCCAGCCGAGCTGCATGTGCTGCGATGTCGCGCGCCAGCGCCCCGATCATCTCCGCCGGATAGCCGGCGGCATCCAGCGCCTCGACAAGGGCCGGCGCCGCGCGGTTCGCCGCGACGGTCCGTTCAATATCGTCGATCTCGCCTAGCATGTCGGCATCCGGCACCGCCGGGCGGTCCGGGCATGTCCAGACGACGAGATTGAAATGCGGCATCAGGATCGCAGCCAGCGACGCGGGGTCGTCGCACCGCTTGGCATGATCAGGCCATTGATCGGCATTGGCTTGCAGCAGCGTCGCCATCAGGCGGTCTCCAACTGTGTCTGGGGTTCCCAGCTCGGGAAAGGGTCCGCCCGGTTGCGCCACAGTTCGGGAGTGAAGGCCTCGGCCTTGACCAGGCACGCATCGAGCGCGCGACGGATTGCCGCCTCGTCCATGCCGATGCCGATGAACACCAGTTCCTGGCGCCGGTCGCCCCAGACCGGATCCCAGTGCCGGAGCACAAATTGCTCGAAGCTCCCGTCTTCGGGCCAACGATTCTTGGGCACCGCCGCCCACCACCGCCCCATGCGCGAAACGGAAATCTGGTGCCCGGCCTTGGCGAGCTCGCCCAGATAATCGGGGCGGGTCGCCAGCCAGAAATGGCCCTTGGCGCGGATCACCTTGTCCATTGACTGGCCACCGCCCAGGAAACGGTGAAACTTGGCCGGATCAAACGGACGGCGGGCGCGATAGACGAAGCTTTCGACGCCATATTCCTCGCTCTCCGGGCGATGATCGGCATAGCCGTAAAGCTCTTTCGCCCAGAGCGGGTGTTGCTCGGCTTTCTCGTCATCGAACAGGCCGGTATTGAGGATGGTGTCGAGCGGCACCTGCGCGAAATCGGCCTCCACGATCCGGGCATCGGCGTTGAGCGAGGCGACGACCTGCTTGACGATGGCAAGCTGATCGGGCGTGACCGCTCCCGCCTTGTTGACGATAACCACATCTGCGAATTCGATCTGCTCGACCAGCAGGCTGACGAGGCTGCGGTCATCGCCCTCGCCTGCCGTCTCGCCGCGGTGGCTGAGCAGATCCTGGCTCGAATAATCGCTGAGCAGGTTGAGCGCGTCGACGACCGTGACCATCGTGTCGAGCCGGGCAACGTCGCCCAGGCAATCGCCAGCCTCGTCACGAAAGCTAAAGGTCGCGGCCACCGGCAATGGCTCGGCAATGCCGGTGGACTCGATCACCAGATAATCGAACTTGCCCGCATCGGCGAGCGCGCGAACTTCCTTCAGCAGATCATCGCGCAGCGTGCAGCAGATGCAGCCATTGGTCATCTCGACCAGCGTCTCCTCGCTACGCGACAACGCCGCTTCGCCACCGCGCACCAAATCGGCATCGATATTCACTTCCGACATGTCGTTGACGATGACGGCAACACGCTTCCCCTCGCGATTGGCGAGGATGTGGTTGAGCAACGTGGTCTTCCCGGCACCCAGAAAGCCAGACAGTACAGTGACGGGAAGGCGGTCATCCATCGCAACGGTCATGAACTTGTCCTTGACTAATGAGACAATATATCATTGCACGATCTAGCAGCGATGGGCGCGGCATGTCCAGTGCAGGAGTGAAATGAAATGGCAGAACTGCCAATGCGTCAGCGGCTGGTCGATAGTGCGGCAATCGCCGCTTCTTTGGGCTGTCTGATCCATTGTCTGGCGCTGCCGGTGCTTTTCGTGCTGGTGCCAGCGACCGCTGCCTTCATCGCAGTGCCCGAGAGCTTTCACCTTTGGGCCTTGGCTTTTGCGGTGCCCACCAGCTTTCTGGCGATGATGACGGGGTTCGTTCGGCACCACTCGGTCACCCCGGGCACATTTGCGATCGTGGGTCTGGCGTTAATCGCATCCGGTATCGGATTGGCCCCTGATCTGATGACTGAAACCGCGCTGACCGTGGCGGGCGCGCTGTGCCTGATGATCGGCCATACCCTGAACTGGCGTGAAGCGGCTCGTCCGCGCCGAGCGCTGTCAGCATAAACGCCGACCTGGGCCGACACCGGCTTCGCGCTCAGAAATCGACCGAGAGATAGGCCGAGGCCACGCGCCCGGGGATGATGTCATAGGCCCCGGACCCCCTGAGATCGAACCCTTCGACGTCGAACAAATTGCTGAGCGCGACGCGCAACGTCGCTGGGTTGCGCCCCAGCTTGAAGCGGTAGCGACCGCCGATATCGACAAGCGTGCGCTCGGGGATCGACACCCGGTTGTCGACCGTCGCGGTGATCGCGCCGCTATGCGAAGCGGTCATGTCGAGCGACACCCCCTCTTTCCAGGGAAGGCGCCAGTCGAGATTGAATTCGATGCTGCGGTTGGTGAGCCCGACTGGACGCGCGCCGACCCGCCCCAGTCGCACGCCTTCCCCCGTCACCTGCGGGCGCGAGAGGACCGCACCGGCAACCAAGTTCAGCCGCTTGGTCACATTGCCCGCGATTGAGAGCTCGATGCCCTGGTTCTTGACATCCCCGAGCAATTCGAACCGGTTCGCCGCATCCAGATTGAAATAAGGTTTTCGCACGTCGAAGAGTCCAGCGACGATCTTGACCTCGGGTGTCAGCACATAACGCAAGCCGATATCGCGCTGCGACGTTTGGATCGCGGGCAGCAGCTCGTTGCGGTTGGCTGCATTGTCAGGCGCCACCCCGCTTTCTTCGAGCCCCCGCGTATAGCCGCCATACAGCGCCAGCCGTCGCGTGAGATAGGCAGCGGCGGTGATATTGAACAACCAGGGCGCGGCATTGGTCGTGCTTTCCGGCAGGCCCGGTTGGTTGAGCTGTTTTCGATAGTCAGTCTTCTGGACGCTGAAGCCCAGCTCGCCGATCCCGCGCCAGCGCCCTTCATAGGCAATGCCCGCTGTCCATTGCGTCACGCGGTCACGCGTCTGCGGCGTGAAGGCATAGACGGGCTCGGGATCGGGGAAGAGCGCGGTGATCGTCGTCGGGCCATAGTCGATCAGGTCCGATCCGGCATAACGCCGCGTCCGGTTGCGGCTGCGGATGCTCAAATGAAGGGTATGCACACGCGGCCCCTCCGCCAGCTCGCGCGAAACGCGCAGCTCGCCGCTGGTCGAGGCGCGCTTAATTGGTGGATCGGCGATGATCAGCCGGTTAGCGGCACCTTCGGGTGTCACGTTCAGCAACAAATGCGAAAAGCTCTGCTGGTCATCGAAAACAGATCGGAACAACCCGGCGCGGATCGTCCAGCTGCTGCCGGGCTGCACCGTTACCAGCGTGCCATAGTTGATCGCGCTGCCACGGTAATCGGCCCAGGCCGGGCCGTTGAACCGGCGGCGCTGCACACGCGGCGGCAGGGTCGCGCCGGCGGGCAGGAAAATCGGCCCGGCCTCGTCGTCATACCCTTCCGAGCGATGCCAGAAGGGGACGATCTCAACCGCATCGATAGGCGACCAGCGCAGCATGACGGCGGCATTGTGATAATAGGCGTCTGTACCGTTGTAATAGCTGTTGAGATAGCCCGAGGCACCGACGCCAAGGCTCAGACGCTTGGTGAGCGGCAGTTCGAGATCGGCCTCGACATAGGCATTGCCGTAACTGTCGCCCCCGATAACGACACCCAGCTTCGTCGTGTCCCCCGGCTTGCGGAAGCTGTAATCGACAATCCCGGTTGGCGCGGGGAACGGATAGCCTTGCGCGGAGACGCCGACCCGGATGTTGGTGGAGCGGCGAATGCGTGAGGTCAGACCCCAAATCTGATCGAAATACAGCCCCTCGATCCGCGCATTGCTGGCGGCGATCGGGGAGAAACCACGCACGCTGCCGGAATTGTACAGGCCGATCGATTCGCGGCCGACGCTGGTACCAAAGGCATCCTCGGCCTGGCGCATGGCGTTCTCGTCGCTGCGCCCCGCTGCCTCGATGCGGGTGGGCAGCGTCGGGGCAGCGGTTTGCGGTGGCGGTGGGACTGACTGCGCGAGCGCAGGTGCCGGTGCCATGGCAACGGCCCCGGCCAGCCAAAGGAGCACGCGCATTCAATCGACCTGCGGCGACATCAGCCGACGAACCGCAATGCCGCCGATCAGAATTGTCAGAGTGATGAGCACCACGAGCGGCACCACCGGTCTGTCGGGCGCTGGCTTCCAGGTAAATCGCGGCAGCTGGCGATAATCGGCGGGCGTCAGGATCGCGCCTTGATCGATTGGTCGCGCCAGTGCCGCCTTGGCCGCCGCCAGATAGCGTGTAACCTCCCCCCGGAACGCAAGCGAAGCGGCAATGTCCGTCCCGGCCGTCGCATTCAACGCGTTGCCCGCAATCAGCGGCGGTGAGAGCCACGCAAGCATCCGCACGAGGTCATGCTGCCGCGCCAATTGTTCGTCGAACGCGCGCGAGACCGGCGCGACCGCCGCGTCAACAGTGCGCCCGATGCTCACCGTCTTGCGGACCGAGGCGAGCCGTCCGGCAAAATCCTCGGACGCGAGATCGGGGTGATCGTTTTCATACGCCGTGGTCGATGCCACTTCGGCGGCGCGCGCGGTCGCGATCTGGTCGAAGCGCGAGGGCGGCGGATAGCCGATCTGCGCGCCGGCAGCGATCAGCGGTGGCAGCATCAGCGTGAGCGCCGACCACAGCCCGACCAGCACCAGCGCAGCGGTTTCCGCGCTGATTTTGAAGCTGTTGACGAGCAGGATCACCGCCCACCAGAAGCCGAGCAGCGCGAGCGCCGTGCCGAGCCACCACGCCGCCGCCGTCGCCCGACCGGGCAGGTCGGGGCCATTGGCGATCATCAACATCACGGTCACGGCTAGCGGCGCGACAACGAGCGCCAGTCGCGGGATACTGCGCGCAGCCAGCACGCGGATCGGCGACCCGGCTTGCGCCAGGATCAGCCGGGCGGTGCCACTATCGCGATCCGTCGCGAACAGGCCATAGCCCAGCCCGATCAGCAGCAACGGCGCCACGATCACCACGAAGAAGCCCAGATCGAACGAGCCTCGCGCCAGCGCTTCGGGATTGTCGAGCTGCGTGCGCTTGAACAGGCTGTCGGCACGCGACCGCAGCGACACCACGGCCGCATAATTTTCGAACGTCGCACGCCCCGCGCTGAAATCAACCAGCGGCGGGATGGGCGCCACGACGGGCAACTGCACGCGAAACGGGTATAGCACGGCGGCTGCCGGTTCCGCCTTTTCGGCGATCATCGCGGTGACGCGCGCATTTGTGGCCGCGTCTTCGGTCGACGAGGCCGCACGTCCAGCAATCTGCTGGGTGAGAACGGCGCGGCCATTAGCAAAAGCAAGCGCGCAAAAAGCCACAGCGAGCAGCACGAGCAACAGGCTGATCCGCTGACGGACCAGTAGCTGCAGTTCAAGGCGGAGGAGCGTCGACATCAGATATCGTCCGCTTCAAGCCGACGCGCCGACCAGCCGAGCAGCGCCATTGCCGCAATCAGCCAGCCAACGAGGATGGCAATATCTGGCACGATCGCAGCGATCGCCGTGCCGATCGGGGGGGGCACGAAGCGAAAGTCCGCGGTCTTGCGCCACAGCGCAGGCCCGGAGCGGTAGTCGAAATCGGTGCCCTTGGCATGATCGACCATGTCACGGTTGAGCAAACCGATCAGCTTGCGGCGATGCGCCTCGGCCTGGGTCTGGAAGGCGAGCTGATGCGCCATGTCGGTGCCGGCCAGCGCCATCGAGACATTCTGCACAGCGGGCAGAGGTGAAATGAGGCCAGCCCACCGCATCGCGCTGCGCTCAGCCGCATAGGTGTTTGCCAGCGCGCCGAAATGCCGGTCGAACACGATATTGCCGTGGCGTTCGCCTTCATCGAGCTGCAGGCCTGCGAAGCTGACCGGGAGATCTTCAACCTTGGCCACGCCGTAGCGCTTGGCCATCGCCGCGCCGAACGCCGCAGCGCCGTCGCCGAACACATCGGGTTGCTTGGCCATATCGGCTGCCATTGCGGCGAAGAATTGATCGGGAGTCGGCACTGGGGCGGCGGCAATGCCGATCGCCGCCCCCGCACGCGGCGCGATCAGCATCGCGAGCAGCCAGATCGAGACCAGCGCCAGCATCGCCTGTGATGTTGTCCGGCACAGCGCCGACACCGCTACCGCGATCACCGCAACGATCACCAGGAACAGCGCATAGGCGGCGATCCACAGCACCAGCCGGAGCGGTTCGGCGACACCCAGGATCAGGCTCGCGATCACGCCGATCATCAGAACCGGCGCGACCAGCATGCTCGCCGTCCGAACAGTGCCCAGCGCCTTGTGCGGCACGATCGCCCGCACCGAAAAGCCGCTCGCCAGCATCAGTCGCAGCGTGCCCCGCTCCCGCTCCCGCGCGACAGTGCCGGCGGCGATGACGAAGATCAGCAGCGGGGCGATCACCTGCAGCACCCAGGCTAGGCTGAAGCTGCCCAGGTCAAAGGCGCTGGCGGCATCCTCTACCGCCCGCGCGCGCGCTGGGTTCTGGTTGTGTGCCTCCATCCAGATCGCGCTGCCAGCATAGGGCGTAACGCCGGGTTCGAGCAACGCGAGCGGCGTCAGCGGTCGCAGCGCCCAGGTGGAGAAATGCGCAACGCTGTGCGGATTACGCGCGCCCTGGCTTTCCCATGTCGTTCGGTCGCGGCGCTCGGTCGCCTGCCGATCGGTCTCATAGGCCGAGACGCGGGCGAACGACGTCACCACCGCAGCCAGCGCGAGCCAGATTA
>DHHS01000111.1:0-2202 GCA_002403415.1 Sphingomonas sp. UBA4766
AGGCGCGCCCCGCCGACGGTCGTGAATTCGCCCGATTGCAACACGCGCAGCAGCCGGGTTTGCGCCTCCAGCGGCATGTCGCCAATCTCGTCGAGAAACAGCGTGCCACCCGCTGCCTGCTCAAATCGCCCGGCCGCGCGCGCCTGAGCACCCGTAAAGGCGCCGCGCTCATGCCCGAATAACTCTGCTTCGATCAGGTCACGCGGGATCGCCGCCATATTTACCGCAACAAAGGGCGCAGCGCGGCGCGGGCCCAGATCATGGATCGCGCACGCGACTAATTCCTTGCCGGTCCCCGACTCACCCGTCACCAGCACGGTCAGATCGTTTGAAACGACGCGGGCGATGACGCGATACACTTCCTGCATCGCGGGCGACCGCCCGATCAGCGGCAGGCCCGCATCGCCGGGCTCTGGCGGGGCGCGATCGGCATCGGCTGCACCTTGCCCTCGCCCTCGCGCCAACCCGCCAGCAACTGCGCGCGCGAGCACGGTAAGGTCAAACGGCTTGGGCAGATAGTCATAGGCGCCCGCCGCCGTCGCCTTCACCGCGGTCGACAGCGTGTTGAGCGCCGACAGTATAATGACCGGCAGGTTCGGATGCTGCGCCAGCAACGTTTCCACCCGCTCGATCCCATTGCCATCCGGAAGCACGACGTCGGTAATGAGCAAATCGGGCGTGCCGTCACGCAGCGCTGCGTCCAGCTCGGCAAGGCTAGCTGCCATGCGAACGCTGTGCCCCTCGCGCCGGAGCGCCTGCCCAATCACCAGCCGGATCGCGGCATCATCATCCACCACCAGGATCTGTGCGGTCATGACGTCGCTCGCGGTAACAAGATGCGCAGCACGGTCATTTCCGGGCTCCCCTCGCGCGCATATTGCGCAATCCCGCCCATGTCGCGCGCCAGCTTGTCAACCAGCGCAAGGCCGAGCCCCCGCCCCTCCGGCTTGCCCGAAACAAACGGATCAAAGAGCTGATCAACGATATCGTCAGGCGCGCCGGGGCCGTTATCGATCACGGCAAGCTCGATCGGGAGCGGGCGGCGCGGCTTGCCCGCCCCCGCGCTCGCCGCCATGCCGTGGCGATAGGTCGTGGCGAGAATGATCCGCCGGTCGGCCTGATGCACGGTCGCTTCCGCCGCGTTTTTGAGCAGATTGACGAGGATTTGCAGCACCGCATCGCGGTTTGCCTGCACCAGCGGCAGCGAGGGGTCGAACCGTTCCTCAAAGCGCACCTCCCGCGCAAAGCCCGCGCACGCGAGACGGCGGGCATGGTCGAGCAGCGGATAGATGTTGATCGGCTCGACGACACAGGGTCGTGTGTCGGTGAAATCCTGCATCCGGTCGATCAGCGCGGCGATCCGGTCCACCTCATCGATGATGAGATCGGGCAGCGTCGCGGCCTCCCCTTGCGGCGTTCCGGCCAGCAATTGCGCGGCCCCCCTGATTCCCGACAGCGGGTTTTTAATCTCATGCGCCAGCATGGCCGCCGCCCCGGTCGCGGCGCGCGCGGGCACCCGGTCGGGTTGGGCCAGCCCGCGCGAGGCCGCTGCCGGATGCAGCGTCACAATCCGCCAGCCGGGATGATCGGGCATTGCAACTTCGGTAAAATCAACACGCACCCGCCCGCCGCGTTGCGTCGCGATTGCGGTGTCGAAAGCAGCGAAATCCAACCCCGCGCGGCGCGATCCATAATCGCTGGGCAACGCCATCACCGCGTCGAGCGGCTGACCCCGCATCGCTCGCTCCGACATGTTGAGCAACCGCTCGGCAGCGGCATTGGCGAGCAGCACGGTGCCAGCAGGGTCCAACACCAACATCGCCACCGGCATCGCGCTCAAAATATCGCCGAGCGGGGGCGCGTCATCCTCGCTCACGCGGCCTGTCGCGTTCGCCACGGCGCATAAAATTCGGCGAGCATCGCCAGCACCACTTGTGGGTCCGCCTGTTGATTGACCCGGTTACGAAACTCTGCCGAACCGTGCAGGCCGCGCGTATACCAGCCAATATGCTTGCGGGCGAGATTGACCCCGGTTTCCTTCCCATACAACGTGAGCATCGCCTGATAATGCTCGATAATCAGGTGATATTGTTCTTCAGTCGACGGGTCGGGCAGCCGCCGTCCGGTGCGGAACCACTCCATCACCTGGCCCAGCAGCCACGGGCGGCCATAGGCGCCGCGCCCGATCATCACGCCATCGGC
>DHHS01000111.1:2497-6558 GCA_002403415.1 Sphingomonas sp. UBA4766
GCCCGATCATCACGCCATCGGCACCCGATTGGGCCAGCGCCGCCTCGGCATCCTCGATCGAGCAGATATCGCCATTGGCAATCACCGGGATCGAAACGGCATCCTTCACCCGGCGAATAAAGGCCCAGTCTGCGGACCCCTTATACATTTGGTTGCGAGTGCGGCCATGCACCGTCACCATTTTCACGCCCAGATCCTCGGCGATCCGCGCCAGTTCGGGAGCGTTCAGACGGCTATGGTCCCAGCCCATCCGCATTTTGAGCGTGACGGGGACATCGACCGCCTTAACCGTGGCGGCAATGATCGCGGTCGCATTGGGGATATCACGCATCAGTGCGGATCCCGCATCGCCATTGACGATCTTCTTGACCGGGCAGCCCATGTTGATGTCGATGATCGCCGCACCCCGGTCGGCGTTGAGCTTGGCAGCTTCGGCCATTTCGCGCGGCGAGCAGCCGGCAAGCTGCATCGACACCGGCTCTTCGCTGACATGCCAGGCCGCTTTTTGCAGCGATTGGCGCGTGTCGCGGATCGCCGCCTGGCTCGCGATCATTTCGGTCACGTTAAGGCCCGAGCCGAACCGCCGCACGATCGTGCGGAATGGCATGTCGGTGACCCCCGTCATGGGTGCCAGGATAACGGGGTCTTCGACCGTCAGCGGGCCGAGCTTAATGGGTGCAAGTTTTGTCATGGTCTGCCTGAAAATTAGGCAGCGCATAGGCGAAATCGCCGTCATCGGCAAGCGATCCGGGGGGGCTGGCGAGGGTGCCGCGCTTGCGCTAGGCGGGCGCAATGAACACCAAACGGATTGTCGCTCTGATCGTTGCCGCCGGGAGCGGCACCCGGCTGGGGAGCGCAATCCCCAAGCAATTCGCGCCGTTGGCGGGCAAACCCATGATCGCGCATAGCATTGCTGCGTTTTCCTCGCATCCGCTGATAACCAGTTTGACGATAGTCATCGGCGCTGGACAAGAAGCGATGTTGGCGCGAGCCGTGGGCCCGATCCACGCGGTCACCGGCGGCGCAACCCGGCGCGAGTCGGTGTGCGCGGGGCTGGAGGCGATCATGGCGGACGGGGGCGCTGATTTGGTACTGATCCACGATGCCGCCCGCCCGTTCCTGAGCCACACCGTTATCGATGCCCTGATCGCCGCGCTGGACAAAGATCCCGGCGCAGTGCCTGCCCTGCCCGTCGCCGACACACTGGCGCGCGGCATCGAAGTGTTGGAAGAGACCGTGCCGCGCGACGGGCTGTGGCGGGTGCAGACACCGCAAGCGTTCCGCTTCGACGCGATCCTCGACGCGCACCGGCGCTGGCCCAAAGGGGACGACGCCACCGACGATGCGCAGATGCTACGCCGTTTCGGATGGACAGTCGCCATGGTAGAGGGAGACGTCATGCTCGAAAAAGTCACTTACCCTGCCGACGTCGCCGCCGCCGAGGCGCGTCATGCCGCAACCCTCATCAGCCGCAGTGCAACCGGCTTTGACGTCCACCGGCTGGAGCTGGGTGAGGAACTGTGGCTTGGCGGCGTGCTGATCCCGCATGACAAGGGGCTGTCGGGGCATAGCGACGCCGATGTCGCGCTCCACGCGATCACCGATGCGCTGCTCGGCTGCACCGGCGAAGGCGATATCGGCACCCATTTCCCACCCAGCGATCCGCAGTGGCGCGGAGCCGCCTCTTACCGGTTCCTGCAACACGCCGCGGCGATCATTACGAAAAAGGGCGGCGTGATAGACTTTATCGACCTGACACTGATTTGCGAGGAGCCACGCATCGGGCCGCACCGTGCGGCCATGCGCACCCGCATTGCCGAACTGCTGGCGCTGGCGGAGGATCAGGTGAGCATCAAGGCAACCACGACCGAGCGGCTGGGCTTTACGGGCCGAGGTGAAGGGATCGCCGCGCAGGCGTGTGCCACGGTCCGCTTGCCGGTTGTGCGACCGCCGGTAGGAGGCGCGGCATGAACTGGCGCGGGCCAATAGCAGCGTGCGCGCTGGCACTGGGTGCCACGGCGAGCAGCGCGCAAAGTTTCGCCACCCAGCTTCAGCTCCCCTGCCTTACCGCGCCCGAAGCGGAGTCGCTGATAACGGCGGTCTTGCCAGAGACGATCGAGGCCCTGGCCACAAGCTGCGCACCGCAATTGCCGCCCGGCGCTCGGCTGCGTGAGGCAAAGGCGCGCATTCTGCCGCGATATCGCAGCGAGGCAGAGGCCGTTTGGCCAACGGCTCAGCGCGCCGTGTCACGCGTCGTCGGGGCCGATGCCACTGTCCTGCTCGGCAACAACGTGGCGCGGCCGGTCATCGCCTCGCTCCTTGCGCCTGCCATCGTCAAGCAAATCCAGCCTAGTGAATGCCCCGCTTATGACCGGATCATTGCGCTCGCCGAGCCCTTGCCGCCGCGCAATCTGGCGGGGTTGATGGTATCGATCTGGCAATTGACCGATGCACGCCGCAAGCCGGGGGAGAAGCGCCCCGCCATCACCGTCTGCCCGAGCGCGGCATGACCCCGGGCGATCCCGCCGATACCATTTTGCCGCCCGCGCTGGTTGAGGCAGCGCGTCGAGTGGTCGAGGCAAACCGCGCTGCGGGGCGTCGGGTGACGGTCGCGGAAAGCTGCACGGGCGGGTTGGTGTCGGCGGCGATCACCGAAATCCCCGGATCGTCCGATGTGCTGCAATCGGGCTATGTCACCTATTCGAACGATGCCAAGACTGCCACGTTGCGCGTGAATACCGACATTCTCGAGACGTTCGGCGCTGTGTCAGTCGCAGTTGCCTGGGCCATGGCGCAAGGTGCGCTGGCGGCAAGCGGTGCCGACGTGGCGGTCGCGATCACCGGTGTGGCTGGCCCTGGCGGTGGCAGCGTGAAAAAACCGGTCGGCACGGTCGTCTTCGCGCTGGCAGAGCGCGGCGCGGACCCGGCGCAGGTGATTGCCGACAGCCGCCAGTTCGGTGATCTGGGGCGCGGCGGGATCAGGCTTCAGGCGGCGCTGTGCGCGCTGGAGCTATTGCTACCGGAAGCCTCACTCGACCCGGCGTAAAGCTTGGCCGCGCGCGCTTCGAATGCGCCGATCATCTTGCGAAGAGCGCGGTCAAATACCTGACCGGCCAGCATTTCGAACACTCGACTCTTGAACGCGAAGTCCACTGTGAAATCGACCTGGCACCCGCTCGCGCCGTCGCTTCGAAAACCCCAGTCGTTGCGCAGGTATTTGAGCGGCCCGTCGAGATACTCGACATGGATCCGCAAAGGTCGCTCCTTTTTGACGCGTGAGGTAAAGGTTTCACGCAGCGCGCCAAAGCCGACGATCATGTCGGCCACCGTCTCCTCCTCGCGGTCCGAGCGGATCCGCATCGCGGATACCCAGGGCAGGAATTCCGGATAGCGCGCGACATCGGCCACCATCGCGAACATTTGTTCAGGGGTATAGGGCAGGTACCGGGTCTCGCTATGGCGCGGCACTGGCTAGGCCCGCCCCAGCTTGGCCGCGCGCGCCGCCCGAAGCGCTGCAAAATCATCACCCGCATGATAGCTCGACCGGGTGAGCGGCGAGGCGGCGACCAGCAAAAACCCCTTGGCCCGCGCAATCGCGGCATAGGCGTTGAACGCGGCCGGGGTAACGAAATCGACAACCTTGGCATGGCGCGGCGTTGGCTGAAGATATTGGCCCATTGTCAAGAAGTCGATGTCGGCGCTGCGCATGTCGTCCATCACTTGATGCACCTCCATCCGTTCCTCGCCCAGCCCCAGCATCACGCCCGATTTGGTAAAGATCGACGGATCATGGCGCTTCACACTCTCCAGCAGCCGCAGTGAGGCGTAATAGCGCGCGCCTGGGCGGATGGTCGGGTAAAGCCGCGGCACAGTTTCGAGATTGTGGTTGTAAACATCGGGGCGCGCGGCCACGATCGCCTCCACCGCTGACTGCGCCTTGTTGCGGAAATCCGGGGTCAGAATTTCGATCGTCGTCGCAGGGGTCGCGCGGCGCAGCGCTTCGATTACCTTGACGAACTGGCTTGCCCCGCCATCGGGCAGATCGTCGCGGTCAACCGAGG
>DHHS01000111.1:6853-20888 GCA_002403415.1 Sphingomonas sp. UBA4766
CGTCGCGGTCAACCGAGGTGATAACGATATGCTCCAGCCCCAATTCAGCGGCGGCGACCGCAACGTGTTCAGGCTCCAGCGGATCAACCGCGCGCGGCATCCCCGTCTTCACATTGCAAAAGGCGCAAGCGCGGGTGCAGGTATCGCCCAAAATCATTACGGTCGCGTGCTTCTTGGTCCAGCACTCGCCGATGTTCGGACACGCCGCCTCTTCACACACGGTCGCCAGGTTCAATCGACGCATCAACGCGCGGGTTTCGGCGAAACCAGGAGAAGTGGGTGCCTTCACCCGTATCCAGTCGGGTTTGCGCGGGCGCGGCGGGCGCGCGGCGGGAGCAGCATCAGTCATGCACGGGAGATAGCGTGTGGAGCGGTCGCGTGCCACCCCCTCCCTTCGGACAGGGCCGAACGCCTGCGGCCTTGCTCCGCCCCCGCCGAAATGCGATAGCAGCGCCATGGCATACTTCACCGACTTAGTCCGCGGCTATCGCCGTTTCCGTAGTGAACACTGGGCGAAGGAACGCGCGCGCTGGGCCGATTTGCGCCAGTCGCAATCGCCGCGTGTCATGGTGATTGCGTGCTCGGACAGCCGCGTCGATCCGTCGATGGTGTTCGACACCTCGCCGGGCGAGATTTTCGTGCTGCGAAACATTGCCAATCTGGTGCCGCCGTTTGAAACGGACGGATCGCGCCATGGTGTATCCGCAGCGATCGAATTTGCGGTCACGCAGCTCAAGGTCGCCGAGATTGTGGTGATGGGGCACGGTGCTTGCGGCGGTGTAAAGGCCGCCTTGACGCAGGGTTTTGACGGCAAGGCACCCGGTGAGGGCGGCTTCATCCATCACTGGATCGATGTGCTCGACGATGCGCGCGCCCGCGTTATCGAAGCGCATGGCATGGGTGATGACGCGGTGCACGCACTGGAGCTGGAAGGGATTCGCACCAGCCTGGCCAATCTGCGCACTTTCCCCTTTGTCCGCGCGGCCGAAGCGGCGGGCACACTGACGCTCCACGGTGCCTATTTCGCGATTGCTGATGGCGAGCTGCACATCATGGACGATGACGGTAATTTCGAACCAGCCGGGCATTAACGCTTGGCGGGCGTCACTGTCAGTTCGTAATAGATTCGAACCCACGCGCCGATAATCGGCTTGCCGCCAATCCGGGGCGGATAAACGCGAAACTGCCACGCCGCCTGACGAAAGCCGCGCGACAGCCCCGAGCCAAGCGGCGATTCGCCCATTGTGCGGCAATTGTCCACCCGATTGCCGGGCACCGTCTTGCACGCAATGAGCGCCCAGCCGCTTTCGCGTATCGGGGGCAAGTAATAGGCAAGTTCGGCGCGGGTCGGTTCGCGGACCCATTCGGCATTGTAGAGCGGCTCGCCACCCGGCCCGGCACCGGGACCATAGGCTGCGACGCTATCCTTGCCCCGGCCGTTGTTCGCGCTCCCCGGAGCCGACGGGATGGCACCGATATCGGCGGCGGACAGTGTATCCTTGTCGAGCCGGATCAGATCGGGGAACAAGTCCTTCGTGGGCGGCATGGGCTTGGGCTCGGTCGGTGTCGGGATCGGCGGCGGCACAGGCACGGGCGTCACATCGACCCGGGTTTCGGGCTTGGGCGGCTGCGGCTCGGCGCGCGGTGCTGGGACGGGCTTTGGCGCGGGCGATCCCCCGCCCTTTTCCGATGCCGGGATCAGTTGAAAAGACAGCGGCGCGCGCTCCGCCTTTTTCGGGTCCGTCGCGCGCTGATTGAGCGTCAACAGCACCAGCACCAGCAACCCTTCGATCAGGAGCGCGAGCAGGAACGCCACCAGCCGCCTGTTATGGGCCGGACGCTCGCCCGCGCGGGCGCGCAGGTCTGGGAAATACGCCAACATCATGCGCCCCCGCGCCTAGCGATGGGCTGCAGAGGCGGCAATGGCTGCTTTGGTCGGGCACGTGCGGGGATGCGCTTGCGCTGTGCCCCCCGCCCCATTACCCAACGGCTTTGATGACCCCTTCCCCCCTTTCACCAGCCGCCCAACTCCCCGATCGCGCCGCCTTCCCGCACCGCGACCTGACGGGAATCGACGGGCTGCAACCGCATGAGATCACGTTCCTGCTCGATGAGGCGGAACAATGGGTTGAAATCAACCGCCGCCGGACAAAGGGCGACAATCGGCTCGCCGGGCTGACCGTCATCAATGCGTTTTTTGAAAACAGCACCCGAACGCTGCTGTCCTTCGAAATTGCGGGCAAACGGCTCGGTGCCGATGTTGTCAACATGCACGCCGCGCAATCGAGCGTTAAGAAGGGCGAGACGCTGATCGACACCGCCATGACGCTGAACGCGATGCGCGCCGATGCGATCGTCATTCGCCACCAAAGCTCGGGCGCGGTGAAGCTGATCGCGGGCAAGGTCGATTGCCCGGTGCTGAACGCAGGCGACGGGCGGCACGAACACCCGACTCAGGCACTGCTCGACGCGCTGACCATCCGGCGGCGGCGAGGGAATATAGCTGGGCAGCGCATAGTGATTTGCGGCGACCTGATGCACAGCCGGGTTGCGCGGTCGAACATCCTCGCGCTGACCGCGCTTGCGGCCGAAGTCCGGGTGGTCGCACCCACCACCCTTATGCCCGCCGCGATCGAGCGGATGGGGGTAAGCGCCTACACCGATTTCGATGCAGCGCTAGAGGGTGCCGATGTCGTGATGATGCTGCGGCTTCAGAACGAACGGATGGACGGCGCGTTCATCCCCTCGACCCGCGAATTTCACGCGCGTTACGGGCTGAACTCAGCGCGCCTCGCCCGCGCCAAACCCGACGCGCTCATCATGCATCCCGGCCCGATGAACCGGGGCGTCGAAATTTCATCCAGCGTCGCCGATCATGACCGCTCCGCCATCACCGAGCAGGTCGAAATGGGCGTAGCGGTGCGGATGGCGTGCCTCGACGTGCTGACGCGGGCCGCCCGTGGCATCAAGGGTTGGGCATGAGCGCGTCCCGCCCGCTTGCGTTCACCAATGCCCGGCTGGTGATGCCCGCCGCCGAGCGTCCCGGTGCGCTGCTGGTGCAGGGGGAACGCATTGCCGCGATCGGCACCGTTGACGTGCCAGCGGATGCCGAGGTTGTCGATCTGAATGGACTGACGCTCGCCCCCGCCATTGTTGATCTGGGCGTGTTCGCAGTCGATGTCGCCGCATGTCACGCGGGTGGAATTGTGCGGATCGGGTTGATGCCCGATCAGTCGCCGGTGCTTGATGATCCGGGTATTGTTCAACGCGCGGCGCTGATCGGGCGGCCGCGCCTTTGGATCCATCCAATCGCCGCCGCGACCCGGGGGCTTGCGGGCAGAGACCTGGCCGAAATGGCGATTAACGTCAGTGCGGGCGCGCGCGCGGTCGGCACGGGGCGCGGCTGGATCAGCGATGCAGGCGTGATGCGCAAAGTGCTCGCCTATGCCCATGATCTGGGACTGAGCGTGATTGCCCATGCCGAAGATGGCGGGCTGACCACCGGTGCTGTCGCGACCGAGGGAGAGACGGCGACCAGACTCGGCTTGGCTACTGCCCCGGCGCTGGCGGAGGCGCTGGCGGTCGCGCGTGACTTGATGCTGGCCGAGGAAAGCGGCGCGGCGCTTCATTTCCGCACGATCACGACGGCGGCGGCGATCGAGCTTATCCGCGCGGCCAAGCGGCGCGGCGTCGCGGTTACGTGTGGGACCACGCCTGCACATTTGTTCCTGTCCGATATCGCAATGTCGGGCTTTCGCACCTTTGCCCACCTATCGCCCCCGCTGCGTGCAGAAAGCGACCGGCAAGCGACGCTTGCAGCGGTCGCCGACGGGACGATTGACGTGCTCGCATCGGGACATGATCCGCGCGGGCCAGAGGAAAAGCGGCTGCCCTTTGCCGATTCCAGCCCCGGAGCTGCGGGTGCGGAGACATTGCTCGCCTTGGGGCTTGGGCTGGTTCGTGATGGAGTCATTCCGCTGCCGCGCCTGTTTGAGCTGCTGGCGGCCAATCCGGCGCGGGTACTGAGCGTTCAGGCCGGGCAATTGGCGGTCGGCATGCCCGCCGATCTGCTTGTCCTAAACCCCGACACGCCGTGGCAGATCAGCGCCGACCGATTTGCCGGACTTGCCGGCAACACCCCGTTCGATGGTATGCCGACACAGGGGCTCGTGTTGCAGCTTTACAAGGGCGGCGCGCGACTGGTTTAGCCGCCGCCGGTCTCCGTTTAGCGGGAGGCGAGTTGCCGCACGGGCTGTTTGGCGGAAGCGAGCCAGGATGCAGCCTGGTCCCCCGCCCCCTCGCGCACAAAACACTGGCCGCCACGCGCGCGATAGGCGCTGCACATCGCCACTGCCTCTGCACGGGTGTAACCGCCCACCGAGAGGCGATAGACACTACCCGCTGCAGTCTTGAACGCCATCCCCGTTGGGTTCTGCGCCGCAAAGGCGGGGTAGCGACGCGTTGCGCGCATCCAGCCGTCACGGGCAACAGCGGCATTTTCAAACGCGCCGAGCTGAATGTAGAAATTTCCCCGCGCTGCAACGGCGCTTGATTTTGTCGCAACCGTCATGGGCTTTGCTGCAACCGGCGCGGGGGTTGCGGGCTTGGCCGCCACCGCAGACGCAGGCGCCGCCACGGGCTTTGCGACTCGGGCCGCACGCACGGGCTTGGCCGACAATGCCGGAAGCGCCTGAACCACTTCACGACGCTCGGCAAACACGATGGCAGGCGCAGCGTCACTTGGTTCAACCAGTTTCGGCGCGTCAGCCGCTGGCTCTGCGGACGCAAAGCCGGGCGTGTCCGCGACCGGCATCGGCGCTGCCACTACGGCAGGCTGCGCGGCAACCCGGGCGCTCAAGGCAAGCGCGACCGGCTGGCCCTTATCCTCAACCGGAATGACCTTCAATAACGCCGCGACCTGATCGGCTGCGCCCACGGGCCGTGCAAAAACGGCCCAATCAATCATGCGTTTGTCCAACTCGTCGGCGGCGACATCGACTTCGGCGATCGCGCGTGCTTCGCGCCAGCGCCCGGCGAGCGCCAGGCTGAGTGCCAGATTCTGTCGCGTCTTTGCATCCGCCCCCGCTGCCCGTGCCGCAACCGTCAGCACGTCGACGGCCGTCGCCGGATCCCCCGCCAGCGCAATCGCGAGCCCGCGATCCGCCACCGCAATCGTATCGGCATGCGCATCAAGCGTTTGACGCGCGCTGGTCCAGTCACCGTTCGCAATCTGGGCAAGCGCCAGGCTGAGCGCGCTACGGCCATCATTTGGCGACAGTGCGAGCGCATCGCTAAATGCGTCGCGGGCAGAAGCGAACCGCCCCGACATCAGGTAAGCTTGGCCCAACAGCGCGCGATAAGCCTGATTTTGCGGCGCGGCCTGCACGGCGGCCTCGGCATGGGCAACCGCCAGCAACGCAGTGCCCTCGGCGAGCATTTTGCGCGCCTTGGTCGCACTGGCGACGGCGGCCTTGTCCGCTTCGCTGCTCGCTCCCGGCCCGGCAAAGGCCATGCCGCCGGTCATCAGCGCCTGACCCACCAGCCCCGTGGTGACGAGCAATAATGCAGTTGCGCCCAAGTTGGCGGCGGTCCGGCGTTTCATCGGATTATTCCCCCATGTCCGTTTTGCTATCGGGCCGCGATGCAGCTTGTGCGGCCATGTCGTCCAGATCAGGCACCGTTTCCAGATAAGCATCGAGCGCCTGACAAACGATCTGCTGCGCAGAGCGATTGGCAAGCGCGCTCGCCAGCCGCAGCCGCAAGTGGCGCGCAGGATCGAGCCGGAGCGTAAACGCCGCCTTGCCCTTGCTGCCAACCGCCGCGCGGACGACAGATTCGCGCTTAATCTCTGTCGAAGCGGCAGGCCGTTCCGGGCCGGTCGCCTCGACGGCGACCGGCCCCGACAATTCCTCGCGCAATACTTCGCGCTGCCGCAGCACCGGTGGCACAGCAGGCACTGCGGGGACCGCAGACGGCTCGCCATGCCCCATGTCGTTCCAGCCCAGATCGTCGCCCGCATCCGGCACCGCACCAAAGCCTGCACCGCCAAAGCCTGCATAGCCTTGCGAGCGCATCGCCGGGCGCGCATGCCCTTTGCGCGCCAACAAGGTCGACGACAGTGAGGCAAAGCTCTTGGGTTGACCAATCAGCGACGTCATGTCAGCTCACCACCCGGCGGCCAAAGCCACCGGCCTGACGCGTCGGCACAAATCCACCTGCGGCGGCGGGCGCGCTGAAAACGGTGCGTCGAAAATTCTTTTCAAGCCGGTCGGCGATATACGCCCAGAGAGCTTCAATCTCGCCCGCCGACTTTCCGCTCGGATCAACCTCCATCACGGTGCGCCCATCGATCATCGACGCGGCAAAATCGGTGCGATGGTGGATGGTGATCGGCGCGACCGTACCATGTTGCGACAGGGCAACAGCCGCCTCCGATGTGATCTTGGCCTTGGGCGTGGCAGCATTGACGACGAAGATCAGCGGCTTGCCAGCGCGGTCGCACAAATCAACCGTAGCGCCGACCGCACGCAGATCATGCGGGCTGGGACGGGTTGGAATGACGATCAGCTCGGCGACGGCAATCACGCTTTGGATCGCCATGGTGATCGCAGGCGGCGTGTCGATCATCGCAAGGCGGAAACCCTGTTGACGCAATACCTCAAGATCAGCGGCTAGCCGCGCAACAGTAGTTTGCGCGAACGCGGGAAATTCGCTTTCGCGTTCATTCCACCAATCCGAAAGCGACCCTTGCGGATCAATGTCGATCAGCACGACGGGCCCGGCGCCCGCGCGCTGCGCCTGCACGGCGAGGTGGCCCGACAATGTTGTCTTGCCCGAGCCGCCCTTTTGCGAAGCCATTGCCAGAACGCGCATTTAATCCCCTGGACTTGCCCTAATTCCAATCTGGCATGACACGACAAGGGATAAGAACCGGTTAACGCCAGCGCGTTGCTGCAAAGAATTCCCTAACCAAATCTTTGCCAAACCGAGTCCACACCGGGTAATGAGGCAGCACCCCCAACGACGAGGACAGCATCATGATGGTCAGAGCATGCGGCATCGGTGCCGCAGTCCTCATCACCCTCACTCCCGCCGCCGCGCACGCCGATGTGCGCGAGGGTGTAGAGGCGTGGCAGCGCGGGGACTATAAAAAGGCGGTGGAGACGTGGCGCCCGCTGGCGATCAACGGCGATGCCGATGCTCAGTTCAACCTGGCGCAGGCCTATAAGCTGGGACGCGGCGTGCCGCTCGACCCTGGCCTCGCCGAACAATGGTTTGGCAAAGCCGCCGCGCAGGGGCATCCCCAGGCGGAGGCCAATTTCGCACTCGCGCTGTTTCAGAACGGCAAGCGCGACGAAGCGGTGCCATGGCTGGAAAAGGCCGTCGCGCGGGGGGAGCCACGCGCGCAACTCGTGCTCGGCACGATGCTGTTCAACGGCGACAGCGTGGCACGCAACTGGGTGCGCGCCTATGCGCTGATCACACGCGCGACCGCAGCGGGCATTCCCAAGGCAGCCGAGACGCAGGCGCAGATGGATCAGTACATCGACACTCAGCTGCGCCAGGAGGGACTGGCGCTTGCCCGGCAATATGAAAGCCAGCAGGGCGGCACCACACCGCCCACCGAACTGGCGGGAAGCGGGAGCGGTATTCGCGGGGCAGAACTGCCACCGTCACGTGTCGCCGATGGTGGTCCGGCGCTGCGGCCACAACCCTCCGCTGGCACGGCCAAGCCCGCTGCCCGGTCGGTCGCCACGGCGCCCAAACCGCCCGTTACCAAAGCTGTGCCCGGAACGGCTGCAACCCCCGCCCCCGCGCCATCAGCCCCGGCCGCATCGGGTGGCTGGCGCGTTCAGTTGGGCGCGTTTCGGGATGAAGGCAATGCGCGGTCGCTTTGGGCCGACTTGCGCCAACGCGCGCCTGCGCTGGGGCGGCTGCAACCCGTCTATGTAAAGGCGGGCGCGCTGACCCGGCTTCAGGCAGGGCCGATTGCGTCAAACGCCGACGCGATCCGGGTGTGTGCTGCGGTAAAGGCGGCCGTCCCTGGCACCGCGTGCCTGCCCGCTGTGCGGTAGTGCTTGTTCCACGCGCGTGGAACCCGAACTACACTACCCAGTCTCGGCGCGCGAGGCCCTGCGCATAAAGCAGCGCGGTCAGGTTATTATGCTCGATCCGGGCATCGGCTGCCGCGGCAACCACGGGCTTGGCGCGAAAGGCGATGCCGAGTCCGGCGGTGCCGATCATCGGCAAGTCATTCGCGCCATCGCCAACTGCCAGCACTGCCTCAAGCGGGATCGCCATGTCGCGCGCTTCCGCGATCAACCGCGCGCGCTTGGTTTGCGCGCCCACAATCGGGTGCGTAACCCCTCCGTCGAGCTGGCCCCCCTTCACAGTGAGCCGATTGGCGAGCACCGCGTCAAAGCCGAGTTGCGCCGCCACCGGCTCGGCAAAGCGCGTGAAGCCACCCGATACCAGCACGGCACGTCCCCCACGCGCCTGCATCGTGCGCACCAGCGTCGCGGCACCAGGGGTGAGCGTGACCCGCTCGGCCAGACATTCGTCAATCACCGCCTCGTCAAGCCCGGCGAGGAGCGCGACCCGCGCCGTCAGCGCTGCCTCAAAATCCAGCTCGCCGCGCATCGCCGCCTCGGTCACGGCCGCGATCTGGGGCTTGATGCCAGCATAATCGGCGAGTTCATCGATGCACTCGACGGTAATCATCGTCGAATCCATGTCGGCGACCAGCAGCTTTTTGGCACGGGTGACCAGCGATTGCACCACAACATCGACTCCGGGCCAGACACCTTCAAGCGCCTGCCGCCCGGCGGCCGGGTTAGCGGCGAACAGCACATCCGCCGCGCTGCCCTCGTCCAGCCAATCCCACCCGGCGGGCGCGCAACCCGCCGCTGTCAACCGGTCGCAGGATTCAAAAACCTGCGCGTTATTGAGCCGATCCGCTGCTATCAGCGTTGCGATGAACATCATGTCCCGACCTCCCGCGGCTGAACGTCCGACGCTCGCGCTCATCGCAGGGCCAACCGCCAGCGGCAAGTCCGCGATGGCGCTCACTCTCGCCGAACGCGACAATGGCGTGATTATCAATGCGGACTCAGCCCAGGTCTATGCCGATTTGCGCGTGCTGTCGGCGCGGCCCTCCCCGGCGGAGGAAGCGCGCGTGCCGCACCGCCTGTTCGGCCATGTCGCCGCAAACGATGCCTATTCCGCGGCGGCTTGGGCGGACGACGCTCGTGCCGCGATTGCGGCGGTGCATCGGGCCGGACAATTGCCGATTCTTGTCGGGGGTACCGGGCTTTACCTTCGCACCCTGCTCGACGGGATTGCGCCCGTGCCGCCAATTGACCCCGCCATCCGTGCGGAAGTGCGCGCGTTGCCCGTGGCCGCAGCACACGCTGCGCTTGGCGAAGCCGACCCAGCCGCCGCCGCCCGGCTCAACCCGGCGGACACCACTCGTATCGCCCGCGCGCTGGAAGTGATCCGGTCGACGGGCCGCCCGCTCAGCGCGTGGCAGGCCGAGCGGCGCGGCGGGATTGGCGCGGATGTGGCGTTGCGTCCATTACTCCTCATGCCCGATCGCGCGGCGCTGATGGAAAAATGTGACACCCGGCTGGTCACCATGTTTGCCGACGGGGCGGTGGAGGAAGTCCGCGCCCTGATCGCGCGCGGGGATGTCACGCCCACCGCTCCCGTGCGCCGCGCAATCGGCGTGCCCGAAATCGGCGGGTGGCTGATGGGCAGATGGGACCGCGCCGAGGCGCTGGCACGCGCGCAGCTCGCCACACGGCGCTACGCAAAACGACAATATACGTGGTTTCGGCACCAATGCCCACCCGACTGGCCGCGCGCCGAACGCGGCGATGCCGCATCGATCAACCGATTGCTGGGCGCGGCCGCTGGCTAGGGTGCCAGTGGTTGCGGATTGTGCCGCTCGATCGCGCATCCGATCGCCGCATCGGGGTAAATGTCGGGCTTGGTCGAGCGCACCTCAACCCGCCGCACGCGCGGGTCAGCGAGCGCAATCGCCGCCACTGCCTCCACCAGCGTTTCCTGCAAATCGAAATGACGGCTGGCGGCGAGCGCCAGGATTTCGCGGCGCAGGAAATCATAATCGACGACATCACCGATGCTGTCGGCAAGCGCGACCGACCCGTAATCGACATGCAGTCGCACCGACAACTGCACCCGCTGCGGGGTCGCGCGCTCCGGCGGGTGGATGCCGATCCGCATGGGCAGCTCCAGCCCGTCAAGGATCGTGGTGAATTCGACCATCATGCCCCCCGCGTCGCAAACATCACGTCGCGCGACCGGCGCAGGAAGCGCTGGCCATTGTCGACATAAATCACTTGCCCGCCGATCCCGCGCGCGCGCAGCAGAAACGCGACCGCATCTGCCACGGCGTCCGCCGCGACCGGTCGGCGGAGCAGGTTGATTGCCGCGACCTCGTGATATTCGGCCTCGCTCTGGTCAAGGCTGGGCAAGGTCAGGCCCGGCGCCACAGCATTCACGGCGATGCGCGGGCCAAGCGCTTGATCGAGCATCGCAGTCGCCCCAGTCAACGCAACCTTGGCGCAGCTATAGGCGAAGAAATCGGGATTCAGATTAGCGATTTTCTGGTCAAGGATGTTCACAACCGAACCGCATGGCAAATCGTCCTGCCGCGCCAGCGCATTGGCGAGCAGCACCGGGGCGGCGAGATTGACGGCATGGTGCTGCGACAAGGCGTTGGCGGGAACGTCGGGCGGCGTATCATAATCGAACAGCGAGGCATTATTGATAACCGCCGTCACTGGCCCGCCAAGTGCCTCGCGGGCGCGCAGCAACAGTGTGTCGCCCGCATCCGCTACGCCCAGATCCTGACCAATTGCGACCGCGTCCTGGCCCAGCGCCCGGGCGAGCGCAACCGCTTCGCCCGCTGCATGGTGATAATGCACCACGATGCGCCATCCATCATCAGCAAGTCGGCGGGCGATGACCGCACCTAGCCGACGCGCGCCCCCCGTGACCAATACCGCAGGCGCGCTCACTGCACGCCGCCGCAACCCATCAGCGCGAGCACTTCCTTACGGCTGCGCTCATCGTCGCGGAAAATGCCCATCATTCGGCTGGTCACCATCGTGACACCCGGCGTGCGGACGCCGCGCGCGGTCATGCAGCCATGGCTGGCCTCGATCACGACGGCGACACCCTGAGGCTTCAGATTTTCCCAAATGCAATTGGCGACTTCGGCGGTCAGCCGCTCTTGAATCTGGAGCCGACGGGCGAAGCCATGGAGCACTCGCGCCAGCTTTGAAATACCAACCACCCAATTTGACGGCAGATAGGCGATATGCGCCTTGCCGATAATCGGCGCCATATGATGTTCGCAATGCGACTGGAACGGGATATCCTTCAGCAATACAATCTCGTCATACCCCCCCACTTCCTCGAAGACGCGGGACAAATGCATGGCGGGGTCGTCGGCATAGCCTTGGCAATATTCGCGCCAGGCCCGGGCAACGCGGTGCGGGGTGTCAATCAGCCCTTCACGAGCCGGATCATCGCCCGCCCATCGAATCAAGGTGCGTATCGCCTCCGCAACCTCGTCCGGCACGGGAATCTTGACCGGCGAAGTCACCAAATCGCCCGCGTCGTCATGGTCGTGAAGTGAACTCATCGAATCTCTTTTCTGGAGAAAGACGTGCTGACGCTACGTCAAACAACTGGTGAGCAAAATTCCGTTCGATTTTGCAACTGTCTCATTTGGGCAACATTTCTGCAAGCCCTGCGCGAGACCTGTTAATATCGTTGACGTATCGAATCCTCCGAGGGTAGCGTGGAATCAATACGGTCAAAATGCCGTCTCAGCTGCGATCATCGACAGCATACGGCCACAGGAGAGGGTGAAAATGAAGAAGGTCAATTTGCTGGCGGCAACTGCTTTTGCGATTGTGGCCCCGGCCATCGCGTCAACGCCCGCATTTGCGCAAGCCGCGCCCGCCCAGGCGCCCGAGGCGACCGAGGATGAACCGGCGGTCGATGACGTCGTCGTCACGGCAACAAAACGCGAAACCACGCTGCTGGATACGCCGATTTCGGTTTCGGTAACCACGGGCGCCACCATTCAGGAAGCGCAGATTCGCGACCTTATCGACTTGCAAACCGTTGTGCCGTCGTTGCGCGTCTCGCAGCTTCAGAGCTCGGCCAATACCAATTTCATCATCCGTGGCTTTGGTAACGGCGCCAACAATGCCGGGATCGAGCCTTCGGTCGGCGTGTTCATCGACGGCGTCTATCGTTCGCGCTCTGCCGCGCAGATCGCCGACCTTCCCAATGTGAAGCGGGTGGAAGTGCTGCGCGGGCCTCAATCAACGCTGTTCGGCAAGAACGCATCGGCCGGTATCATCTCGATCGTCACCGCAGAGCCTGCGTTCAAATTCGGCGGAAATATCGAAGCGACCTATGGCAATTTCAACGCCTTCATCCTGAAGGCTGATGTTACTGGCCCGATCACCGACACGGTCGCCTTTTCGCTGGCCGGCAATTATAACCGGCGCGACGGTTATATCGAAGACGTCATATTGCGCACGGATTTCAACAATCGCAATCGCTATGGATTTAGAGGGCAATTGCTGTTTCAGCCCAGCTCTGATCTGAAATTCCGACTGATCGCCGATTTTGACAATATCAATGAAAATTGCTGCGGTGTGGTCAACCTCGTTGCCGGGCCGACGGTTGGCGCAATTCGTGCGATTGGTGGTAATATCATTACCGGCAGTCCGTTTTCTTACACAGTTGCCAATAATGCCCGATCGATTAACAAGATCGATAATTATGGAATCTCGCTCCAGGGCGATAAGGATTTCGGCAAATTCTCGCTGACGACCATTTCGGCCGCACGCGGGGTGGACAGTTTCACCAATCAGGACTCGGACTTCTCCAGCGCCGATCTGATCGGCAATAACGTCAACGACACCCGGATCCGCACCTTGACTCATGAAGTGCGGTTGGCCTCAAACTTCGGGGGCCGTTTTGAATTTCTGCTCGGTGGTTACTATTTCAACGAGAGCATTGATTTCCGCGGCAATCTGACGTTCGGTCGTGATTTCCGCGCTTATGCGCAAGCGCTGAGCGCCAACGGGATCAGCACCGTGGAAGGTCTGATCGGCGTGCCCGCCAATACCTTCAGCCAGCGTGGTCAGGGCCGGTTCGAAAACTGGGTCTATCGCAACAATGCCTATTCATTCTTTGGCAGCGCGGACTTCAAGATCACCGATACGCTCACTTTCACCGGCGGTGTAAACTACACCAATGACCGTAAGCGGTTTTCGTCGGCAAGCTTCAGCACCGATGCCTTCTCCGCACTCGACTTTGTGGCGATCGGGCGCAACGTGTTGAGCCAGCAGGCGCTTGCCACCACCGTGGGCGGGTTGCTCGGGCTACCTGCTGGCACTCTCGCAACCGCCGCGCAAATTGGCGCGTTTGCAGCGGCAAACCCGACCGGGTTCGCACAGGTTCAGGCGGGTGCCAATGCTTTCGGGGCGGCCAATGCGACCAACCCGGCCGTGAACCCGTTGCTCGGGCTCCAGGCGCTTCAATTCCTACCGCCGTTCCTCAATCTGCCCAATGCGGTCGAGACGGGCCGGACGGCGGACGACAATGTGTCCTACTCGCTGCGCCTTGCGTGGAAAGCGACCAACAACATCAGTTTGTATTTCACTTACGGTACCGGCTTCAAAGCGTCGTCGATCAACCTTGGCGCCGATTCGCGGCCGTTCCCGGCGGACTTCATCCCTGGCTCGTCGGCCGCCACGCCGCCGCCAGCGGCGTCCCGCATCCGCACCGCCGGATTGGCGCTGCCCAACCTCACCACCGGCTCGCGCTTTGCGGCACCTGAAATTGCCCGCGTGATCGAAGGCGGGGTCAAGGGCCAATTCCCCAAGGGCGCGTTCAACATCGCCGTATTCCAACAAGAAATCGACAATTTCCAGGGTAATATCTTCACCGGCACCGGGTTTGTGCTGACCAACGCCGGTAAGCA
>DHHS01000113.1 GCA_002403415.1 Sphingomonas sp. UBA4766
CGCGGCCCGGCGGGCGGCGCAGAAGCAGCGACATCTGGCGATACGCCACCGCTTGCTTCGACAAATCGTCATACACGATCAGTGCGTGCATGCCGTTGTCGCGGAAATATTCACCCATCGCGCAGCCGGTATAGGGCGCGAGGAATTGAAGCGGGGCCGGGTCCGACGCCGTCGCGGCGACCACGATCGAATAATCCATCGCGCCGTTTTCGGTCAGCGTGCGGACGAGCTGCGCAACGGTCGAACGCTTTTGGCCGATCGCGACATAGACACAGTAGAGCTTCTTGCTCTCGTCATCGCCGGCGTTGATCGTTTTCTGGTTGATGAACGTGTCGATTGCGACCGCCGACTTGCCGGTCTGGCGATCGCCGATAATGAGTTCGCGCTGGCCACGGCCGACCGGCACGAGCGCGTCAATCGCTTTCAGGCCGGTCTGCACTGGTTCATGGACGGAGGTGCGCGGGATGATGCCGGGCGCCTTAACTTCGACGCGGCTGCGCTGATCGGTCACGATCGGGCCCTTGCCGTCGATCGGGTTGCCAAGGCCGTCGACGACACGCCCCAACAGCCCCTTGCCGACGGGTACGTCCACGATGGTGCCGGTGCGCTTGACGACATCGCCTTCGCGAATCTGGCTGTCGGAACCGAAGATCACGACGCCGACATTATCGGCTTCAAGGTTCAGCGCCATGCCCTGCACGCCGTTCGAAAATTCGACCATCTCGCCGGCCTGAACATTGTCGAGGCCATAGATGCGCGCGATACCGTCACCTACCGACAGCACCTGGCCGGTTTCCGACACTTCGGCTTCGGTGCCGAAATTGGCGATCTGGTCCTTGATGACCTTTGAAATTTCTGCGGCGCGAATATCCATGACTTAACCTTTCCTAATGATCGCGTGGCCGCGATCAGCCCTTCATTGCCTGGGCGAGGGAATTCAAACGGGTCCGAATCGACGAATCAATCATCTGGCTGCCAATGCGGACGACGAGGCCACCGAGCAGCGACGGGTCGACCGACAAATCCACCGCAACGTCGCGGCCAACCCGCTGGCGCAGCGATGCTTTCAGCGCATCGACCTGATCGTCGCCCAGTGGATGGGCGGAAGAGACTTCGGCGGTCGTCTCGCCCCGGTGGTGCGCGGCGAGAGCGCGGAACGCCGCGATGATCGCACGTAATTGCGGCAAACGGCGATTGTCGGCCAGCACACCCAGGAATTTTGTCGTCACCGGATCGAGCGACAGCGTGGCGGCGGTTGCGGCGACCGCCTTTGCCGCGTCTCCCCGGCTGACCAGCGGGCTGGCGACAAGGCGTGCAAAATCGGGTGAGCCGTCAAGGGCCGCGCGGACATTGGCAAGACTGGCCTCAACAGCTTCGATGGTCTTGGCCTCACGGGCGATGTCGAACAGGGCGGTTGCATAACGCCCCGGCAGGCTCGCTTGGATACCGCTGCTCAAATTACCGCTGGAACTCTCCACGCGATCGTCACCCTCTTCGTCGACGGAAATTCGCCCCATGCCAAACAGGGGCGACAAGGCGCCCCCGGGGTCTGGGTTGCGCGGCTGCTAGCATCGGCTTGGCGCGGATGCAAGCATTGCAGTCTATCGCGCAAATTCACGCCGATTCCGCACCTAATTCATGTAACTGTCACATTGGGTTAACCCTGCGTTACCCTTACCCAGCGCAAAGGTTGATCACGCAAAACCCACGGAAAACTGCAATTTTATGATCTTACCTCTGGTGCGTTCGCTGCGGCTTGAGCCGGGCGCGACTCTGTCGATCGCGGTGCAATTGCGCCGCGTGCTGATCGCGCTGTTGACGATTCAGGCGCTGCTGGCCTCGTTGATGATTGGCGGCGCCTTGTTGAGCGCAAGCGCCGTTCACCGGCTGATCGAGGATCGCATGGCACCGATCAGCGAACTCCAGGGCGTGACCGACAGCTATGTGGCCGCGCTGACCACTGCGCACAAGGTGAAGAGCAACAATCTGTCGCGCATGGGGGCGATCGATGCGATCAAGGATGCCCGCGCGCGGATCGCTGCCGATTGGGCGCATTTTCGCGAGCATGATCTCGATGATCGGCATGCCGATGCCGTCGCCCGGATCGATACCGCGCGCGCCAATGCCGATGCGGCAATCGAAACGCTGAGCACGATGTTGCGCGCAAAAAAACTCGACGATTTGGAATTTTTCCTGAGCGGTCGGCTGTATGCGGCGATTGACCCGCTCACCGTCGCCAGCGCGACGCTGATCGATGACCTGCGCGCCGATGCAGAGCGTGAGCAGGAAGCACTCGCCGCGCATTACAACCGCGCCTATGTGATTCTCGCACTGGCCTCGGTGTTGGCGGTGCTAGTCGGGCTGTGGGGTGCGCGGCTGGTGTCGCGGCGGATTGCGGCCCCGCTCGCCGAAATCGCGGTCGCCACCCACCGCATCGCGGACGATCGCGACGCTAGCGCGATCCCCGGTCTCGACCGCGAGGACGAGATTGGCGATATCGCCCGCGCGCTCCGGCTGGCGCGCGAACGATCGCGCGAGGCCCGCCGGCTCGCCGACGAATCGCGGGTGGCCACCGAATCGCTCCATAGGCGTGAAGTGGCTGAGCACGCCGCCCGCGCCGCCCGCGCGGCCCATCTCGACCGGCTGTTCGACATTTTTGAGCGCGATGCAGGCGTGCTGGTCGCTCAGTTGAAGTCGGCCGGACCAACGCTTCGCGATACCGCCGGTGCCGTGTCGAGCGAGGCCGCCGGCGCTGAGCATCAGGCGCTCGCCACCGCTGCAATCGCCGAACAAAGCGCGCGGTCGGCGCATACGATCGCCCAATCGGCCGACGCGCTGGCGACCGCCATTGACCACATCAGCACCGCCGCGCGTGTGTCGCACACCAATGTTGGCACGGTGCGCGAACGCACACTGGCCGGGCGCGATCAGGCAGCGGCGCTGGGNNTGGCGCGCGAACGATCGCGCGACGCGCGCCGACTCGCTGATGAATCGCGGCGCGCCACCGAATCGCTCCACCGGCATGAAGTGGCTGAGCACGCCGCCCGTGCCGCCCGCGCTGCCCATCTCGACCGGCTGTTCAACATTTTCGAGCGCGATGCAGGCGCGCTGGTCGCCCAGTTGAAGTCGGCCGGCCCGACGCTGCGCGATACCGCCAGCGCGGTGTCGAGCGAGGCCGCCGGCGCTGAGCATCAGGTGCTCGCGACCGCTGCAATCGCCGAACAAAGCGCGCGGTCGGCGCATACCATCGCCCAATCGGCAGGCGCGCTGGCGACCGCGATTGACCATATCAGCACCGCCGCGCGTGTGTCGCACACCAATGTTGGCACGGTGCGCGAACGCACACTGGCCGGGCGCGATCAGGCAGCGGCGCTGGGTGCGCTGGTCAGCGAAATCGCCTCCGTGCTCGATTTCATTTCGGGGATCGCCGGTCAAACCAACTTGCTGGCACTCAATGCCACGATCGAGGCGGCGCGAGCGGGCGCCGCCGGGCGCGGCTTTGCGGTAGTTGCGGGCGAGGTCAAGAGCCTTGCCAACCAAACCGCGCAAGCGATCGACGAGATCGGGCGCCAGATTACCGGCGTGCAACAGGCGACGACCGGCACGGTCGCGGCGATCGGCTCGATCAGCGAGACCATTGCTCAGATCGATGAGATTGCCGGCGCGATCGCCCGCACGATCGGCGAGCAATCGGCGGCAGTCTCGGAAATCTCGCAAAGCATGGCGACCATGGCTAATCAGACCCGCGAAGTCAGCGAGACGGTCGACACCGTGCGCAGCGGCGCGCGCGAGACCGATGGCGGCGCCAGCGACAGCCTGAATGCAGCGCGCGAATTGGGCCGCAATGCCGACCGCTTGCGCGGCGCGGTGGGCGAGTTCCTGGCGCATGTGCGGGCGGCCTAGAGCGCCGGGCGAAAAAGGGAACCCGGTTTTTCGATCACCCGGCGCGACCACGCAAAAAAAAGAGCATGGGGCGATTTCGGTAAATCGCCCAATGTTCTGATCAGGCTCACGCGCGCGTATAGCGCCAAAGACGAAAACGCGCTTCATCGCCCGGGCCTTGCGCCCAATCGGCGGTGAGGCTGGCGCGCCAAAGCGGCGGCAGCGGCGGGAAGAACGCATCGCCGGCGGGCGCGAGATCGACCTCGGTCAAGATGATCGCCTCGGCCTGGTCGAGCAGGCTCCCGGAGATTTGCGCCCCGCCGATGCAATAAACNNGGCGCGGCTTTGCGGTGGTCGCCGAAGAAGTAAAGGGCCTTGCGCGCCAGACCCAGGGAGCCGCCGGGCGTATCGACGCACGGCTGGCGGCGGTGCGGGCGGCATGTGACACGATGCTGGGCTCAATCGAATCGATCGATACGTTGGTCGCAGGGCTCGACCAATCGGCCACCAATGTCACTACGGCGGTTGAGCAACAGCGCGACATGACGCGGCGGATTGCCGCAGCGATTGCGGAGGTTGAGGGCGGCACCGCCGATGCCGCCGCCAATATGCAAAGGCTGCACGAACGGGCGGAGCGGTCGCGCGGCACGGCGAGCGCGTTGGCGGAGACCGCCGATGGTGTGGCCAATGCGGTGGAGGCGCTGCGTGGCCAGATCAATCGCCTGATTGCCGATGTGCGCGCTGCCTGAACCACGCTTTCGCGCTTGACCGTCGCGCGCGTGCGTGATGGTCTTGCCGCCTTAACCAAGGAGCGGCGGGCGATGGACAGCGGTCAGACAATCACGATGACGATGGACGATGGCGCGGCCGTTGCGGTCTATCACGCGACCCCGGCTGGCACGCGGCGCGGCGGGATGGTGCTGGTTCAGGAGATTTTCGGCGTCACCGATCATATCCGTGAACTTTGCGACGACTATGCGCGCGACGGGTTCGAGGTGCTCTCACCCGCACTGTTTGACCGCGAGCATCCGGGGTTTGAGGCTGAGTATACGGGCGAGGATTACGCCCGCGCGGTCCAGCTTGCCCGCGAACTTCACCCTTTCGACCAAAGCCTGCGCGATGTGCAGACGTGCATCGACACGCTCGCGCCCAGGGGGCCGGTGTTTGTTGTTGGCTATTGCTATGGCGGGTCGATTGCGTGGCTGTCGACCACGCGGCTGACGGGGGTGGCGGCGGCGTCGGCTTATTACGGATCGCTCATCCCCGGCGCGGTGGAGGAGGAGCCGAAAGTGCCCGTTATCGCCCATTTCGGCCGGTTCGATCAGGGGATCCCGATGGAGGGGGTCGAGCGGGTGATCGCAAGGGCGTGGCCGTGCGCGACGGTTCACGTCTATGAAGCGGGGCATGGGTTTAACTCGGACCGGCGCAAGGATTATCATGAGCCGAGCGCTGACCTGGCGCGCGAACGCACGCTGGAATTGTTCGAGGCAAACGGCGCCTGAGCAGCGGCGCGGTTTGATGACAAGCGGCGGGACGACGCAGCGTTGCACTTGCGCCTAATGCGGCGGGGCATTCCAGCCAACAGGAGTCGTACATGGCCGATTCGATTACCGGACTTGCACCGAATGACATCGACCCCGACGCCGCCTGGGCCGCCTTTATCGCGCGCGACCGGCACAGCGATGGCCGTTTCGTGGGGGCGGTGCGCACTACCGGTATTTATTGTCGGCCAAGCTGTGCCGCGCGTCACCCTCGGCGAGAGCATGTCATTTTTTATCGCACCGCTGCCGAGGCTCGCGCGGCGGGCTATCGCGCGTGTTTGCGCTGCAAGCCCGATGAGGTGGCGCGCGACCGCGTGGCAGTGGCGGCGGCCGTCCGCCTGATCGAGGCAGCGGAGGAGACGTTCAATCTCGACCAACTTGCCGCGCGTGTCGGCTATGCCCCGCATCATTTCCACCGGCTGTTCAAACGCGCAACGGGGGTGACGCCGGCTGCCTATGCGCGTGGACTGCGCGCTCGCGCGGCAGCCGACGTCCTGACCCGGGAAGCAAAGGTGAGCGATGCGATTTACGAGGCGGGCTATTCCGCGCCCAGCCGGTTTTACGAGTCCGCCGCCGCCCGGCTCGGCATGAGCCCCAGCCTGTGGCAGCGCGGCGGGGCGGGGGTCACAATCCGCTGGACGGTTGCGGCCACCAGCCTCGGCCCCTTGCTGATCGCCGCCACTGACAAGGGGTTGTGCCGGGTTGCCTTTGATGAGGATGAGGCAAGTCTGCGCCGCCGCTTTGCGCAGGCTGAAGTTGTGCCCGGCGGCGCCGCGCTGGCCGATCTGGCGGCGCGCGTGGTGGCGCTGGTCGAAAGCCCGGATCGCAACGAGGATCTGCCGCTCGACGTGCGCGGCACCGCGTTTCAGGAAGCGGTGTGGCAGGCGCTGCGCAAAATTCCGGCCGGAGAAACACGCAGCTATGCCGAGCTTGCTGCGGTCGCTGGTAATCCACGTGCGGTGCGCGCTGCGGGCACGGCGTGCGGCGCCAATCATCTGGCGGTGGTCATCCCCTGCCACCGGGTACACCGCAGCGATGGCAGCATGGGCGGCTATGCTTATGGCGTGGACCGCAAAGTCGAGCTCTTGGAGCGTGAGCGTCCGAAATAGCGCTTGGGGCTTGATGAAACCGCCCGGTGTGTTAGTTGGCTAAACCTCTACCAGTAACTGGTAGCCATTCAGGGGGAGTCCAACCGTTGACCGACCATCAACCCGGCCTTGCCGCCCGGATCATTGCCTTCCCGCTTACCCGACTGGTGCTCGGCATCGCCACCATGATCGGCGTGCTGATCGCGGCGTCCGCGCTTGCGCGCGCGATTGATCCGCAGCGCGGGAGCATCGCGGCGCTGGCGGTGGCGGCGATGATCGCGGCTACCGCAGTGGCGGGCTATCTTGCCTTCACCACGCTGGTCGAGCGGCGTGGGAATGTCGAATTCGCATTGAGCGGGGCGGCGCGCGAGCTGGGGGTTGGGCTGTTCCTGGGCTTTGGACTGTTTTCGGCGGTAGTCGCGGTGATTGCCGCACTTGGCGGTTATCAAGTGATCGGGACGCGCGACGCATCGGTGCTGGCGGGCGTCGTCGCGCTGTCGATCACATCGGGGGTGATTGAGGAAATCATGTTGCGCGGGCTGTTCTTTCGCCTGATTGAGGAAATGCTGGGCAGTTGGGCGGCGTTGGTCTTGTCGGCGGCGCTGTTTGGCGCGCTCCATCTGGGCAATGACAATGCGACCCT
>DHHS01000002.1:0-811 GCA_002403415.1 Sphingomonas sp. UBA4766
GCCGATCGCGACCGGCGCGGTGCGGCTCGACGGTGCATCGCTCGACCAATGGCATTCCGACGTGCTCGGACAGCATATCGGCTATCTGCCGCAGACGGTCGAACTGATCGACGGCACCATCGCGGAAAACATTGCGCGCTTTACCGACGCGGCGGGCGACTTGGTGGTTGAAGCGGCCAAGGCGGCGGATGCCCATGACATGATCGTCCGGTTGCCCCATGGTTATGAAACGCGCGTCGGCGAGAACGGGTTGCTGTTGTCGGGCGGGCAGCGCCAGCGCATCGGGCTGGCCCGCGCACTTTACGGCCATCCGTTCCTGGTCGTGCTGGACGAACCCAATTCTAACCTTGATGAAGAAGGCGAACAGTCGCTGTGCGTTGCGATTGCGGGCGTCAAGGCCCGTGGTGGTATTGTCGTCTTGATCGCGCACCGCCCGGACATCCTCGCGGTCGTCGACCATGTGTTGGTGATGCGCAACGGTGCCGTTGACCAGATCGGGGATCGCCGGGCGCTGGTCCGCGAACCATCCTCCAAGTCCCGCGTCGCGGCCGTGTAAGGGATATGTGATCGTGCTTGTAGCGCACCCTACCGGGGGTAGCCCCGTGACCATCGACGCGCTGCCCGCTGATCTGCGCGCGCTCAACCCTGATCTGCGCCTGCAGCAGCGCTTGCGGCTTGCCGTGATCACGCTAGGCGGGTTGGTGCTGGCCCCGCTGGTGGCGGCTATTCTCGTGCCGATCGACGGCGCAGTGGTGGCCGGGGGCACGCTGAATGTCGCGGCGGGCGCGCCGCGGGTTTCGCATCCCGCGGG
>DHHS01000002.1:1100-13605 GCA_002403415.1 Sphingomonas sp. UBA4766
CGGGCGCGCAGCGTGTTTCGCATCCGGCGGGCGGGGTCATCGCGTGGATTGGCGTGACCGAGGGGCAGCATGTGAAGCGCGGCCAGTTGTTGCTGCGGCTCGACGATCAGGTCAGCAGCGCAGGCGCATCGCTATCATCGCTGTCGATCTATCAACTGCTTGCCCAGCGCAGTCGGCTTGAGGCCGAACGTGTTGAGGCGGCATCAGTGCGCTTTGATCCCGATATGCTTGCCAGCGCTGATCCGCGCGCTCGCAAGGCGATGGCCGACGAAGCCGAACTGTTCGATCTGCGCCGCCGCGACGCAGCAAGCATGGCGACTCAGCTGCGTGCCCGCATTTCAGGCTATCAGCGCCAGATTGTCGGCTATCATCAGCAGATCGCGGCGCTCAATCGCCAGGCACTGTTGATCGGGCAGGAAGGCGAGGCGATCGAATCGCTTTACAAGCGCGGATTGGTAACTCTCAGCCGCCGCAACGAGCTTGCACGCGGGGTAGCCGGGGTCGATGGCTCGATCGCCGATCTGATGGCCCGGGTCGGTCAAGCTGAAGCGATGGTTACCGAGGCGCGCGCGCAATTGCTCCAGCTCGGTGCGACGAGGCGTTCGGAAGCGGCGACGCAGCTTGCCCAAGTAAATAGCGACTTGAACCAGCAGCAGATGCGCCGCGTGACGGCGGGTGATCTGCAATCGCGGACCGAAATCGTGGCGGCCTTCGATGGCGTGGTTGGCAAGCTGAGCTATACCAGCGTCGGCGACGTGTTGCGCCCGGCCGACCCGATTTTGGAACTCGTGCCCGACGGCCATAATTTCGTGGTTCAAGCTGAAATTGCGCCGACCGATATCGACCAAGTGACCGTCGGCCAGCCCGCCCGCGTCCGCCTTTCGGCGCTTAACCAGGCTATGACGCCCGAACTTGCGGGCGAAGTCGTTGCGATTTCGCCCGACCGCACGGTCGATCCCCGCACCGAGCGCCCCTATTACAAGGTGCGGGTGCGGATCAGCGATCCCGCGATCGCGCGTGTCAAGCTGACCAGCGGCATGCCTGCCGAGGTGTTCGTGCAAACGAGCCGCCGGTCGTTATTGTCGCTGCTCACCAAGCCGCTGCGTGACCAGTTCACGCGCGCCTTTCGACACTGATCGGACCGCGCCGTTCCATCATCACTGCGGTATTTGCATGGGGGATGTCGCTTGACAATCCGGGCGGCGTGTTCACGGTCTCCTTGACCGAACGGGGAACGGCATAGGGCAATGATTTCGGCGCAAAGCTTGGCGACCCGGGGGGTGGCGTTCACTGCCCTGCCTGCTCTGTCGACGATCTATATTCTTGCGTTCGACTTCTGGGATCTGCGCGCAGGGCTGGGCTTGATGCGCAGCGCGACGATGGCGCTGGGCTATGCAATCGCCTTCTGGGCGATGGTTGCGGGGTTTTTGTTTTATTTTACCCGCCTTGGTTTTTTGGCGCGAATGGTGTTTGGGATTGCTGCCGCGCTGTTAGGCCTGTTGCTGCTGCTTGCGTGGCCCGGCTTTTACATCTCGGATTCGTTTGCGCAGGTCTGGGCGGGCGTCATCCGTCCAATTGACAGCGGTCTTGGCAGTTTCACGCCGATTGTAACCCATGCACTGATCCAGCATCTTCCCACCATGGCTGCCGTGCCGGCCGCGCAGATCGCATTCTTTCGCCTGGCGCTGGGCACCGCGGTTCAGCTTTACCTCGACCGCGGCGAGGGGCGCTTGCCGATCGGTATCCTGCTGGCATGGGTCGCCTTGTCGGCGCCAATCTTGTTCACCGTGCTGTTGGTATCGCGCGATACGTGGATGGCGATCGTGTCGATGTTCGTGGCGATCGAAAGTGTGCGGTTCATCGCCGATCCGGACTGGCGCGACGGCCGGGTTGCGGCCCGATTGTTGGCGTTGTGCGTCGTCGCCTGGTGGCTGCGCGTTGATGGGGCGTTGATGGGGCTGCTCGCCTTGGCAATGCTGCTGCGGCGCTGGCAGCGAAGGGCGACACAGGGCCGGGCGACACAGGGCCGGGCGGTGCGGGGCGGCTTTGTGCGTTGTGCATTTTTGCCCGCCGTCGGTTTGCTGGCGGGTGGCACGCTGCTTACTGCCGTGCTGGTGCCTGGGAAATTGAGCCCTAGGCATCGTGGACAAAGGGTATCCACAGTTTGATTGACGCGAGCGCGACGAAGCCGAGGTAGGATTCTCTTGTCTTGTCATATCGGGTGGCGACGCGCCGCCAGTTCTTGAGTCTGCTGAACAGGCGCTCGACGAGATTGCGCCAGCGGTATTTTTCGCGATCGTGCGGGATGGGGGTGCGGCGGTTGCTCTTGGCGGGGATCACAGCCTCGATGCCAGCGGCGGCGATCTCGGCGCGGATCGCGTCAGCGTCATAGCCCTTGTCGGCGGGCAGCGCCTCGATCCGGTCGCTGAGCATCCGGAACAGTGGACCAAAGCCCTGCACATCGTGCGCCTGCCCCGGCGTCAGGGCGAAGCCGAGCGGTCGGCCTTGTCCGTCGCAACGCGCGTGGAGTTTGGTGGTGAAGCCACCGCGCGACCGGCCAAGCCCCTGGGTCTCTTGATCCCCTTTTTTAGCCCGACGGCGCAATGATGCGCCCGGACTACCGTGCTGTCGATCATGTCAGCGCTGGTATCGCGCTCCACCATCTCGGCCAGCGTCTCCAGCAGGGCGTCGAACACCCCGGTCTCGACCCAGCGCCGGTAGCGCCGGAACACGCTGTTCCACTTGCCATATTCGTCGGGAAGATGCCGCCACTGCGCGCCCGTCCGCGCCATCCACATCATGCCCTCGAAATAGGGCCGATTGTCTCCGGCAGGCCGACATCCGCGACCATTTTCCGGCGGCAGCAACGGACCGATCAGCGCCCACTCCTCATCCGATACCCCGATCCGCTCGCCCAACGCCGCCTCCAAAAGGCAGCCTTGAATCAGCCTCCGAGTCTCAAGTCAAGCTTTGTCCACGATGCCTAACATTCTTTACGGGCGGGACAGTGAACTGATGAAATTCATCGATGCGCGCGGCGCATCGGCCCCGGACGATCTCTACACCGATCGTTATTACGACGTGGCAAAGCTGTCGCATTCAATTCTGGGCTGTTATGATTTCATTAACAACGGCCTGTTTTCGATCGAGGTTGGCGACCGTCTGCAACTGGAGCTTAATGTTGCCAGGCGGGGCGATGCTGCGCTCGCTGACCGTTTTCGCAACCGCCTGGCGGCAGCCGGCTACGCCGTCCGCCTCGTCCGCCTCTATGAGGTGTCGCTGTTCATCAGCATGTTGCCTTTGCATATTGATTATCCGCGCAAGCTGTTGGCCTTGGCGGTGACGGCGATGCGGATTCTTGACGAGCTGGAGCAGGACCGGACGCGGTGGCCGTCATGATAAACGGCGAAAAGTCGTTGGTGCTCGATATCGATGGCACCCTATGCCCGCCCAAGCGCCCCGGCGATGCTTATGCTGATTTGATCCCGTATCCCGATATGGTCGGCTTGATGCGCGACTATAAGGCGCAGGGCTTCTACATCATCCTTCATTCGGCGCGGAACATGCGCAAATACGGCGGCAACATTGGCAAGTTGAATGCCGATACGATGCGGGCATTGTTCGCCTGGCTCGAACGTCATGAGATCCCATATGATGAGGTGCATATCGGCAAGCCATGGTGCGGGGTCGGTGGCTTTTATGTCGATGACCGGGCGATTCGGCCGTCCGAATTCAGAGCACTCGATTATGCGCAGATTGTTGATTTGCTCGCGTGCGAGGAGCGCCCACAATGATTACGCCTTGTCATGTGGTAATCACCATGGCGGGGATGGGCTCGCGATTTCGCGCCATTGGCTATCGAGTGCCGAAGTATCGCGCGCTGGCGCGGGGCCGCCCGCTGTTCGACTGGGCGATAGGAAGCCTTGCCAGCTTCATTGCCGTCGGCGCGCATTTCACCTTTGTGTTACGGCGTGAGGATGATGGCGCCGATTTTGTCCGACAGCGTGCCGCTTCGCTTGGTATTGCTGGCGTGACGGTCATCGAGATCGACGCGTTAACCGACGGGCAGGCGACCTCGGCGTTACGGGCAACCGACACGGCGGACTTCGCCGGGGTGCCGCTAGTGATTTACAACATCGACACCTATGTCGATCCGGCCTCGTTACCGGTAGCGGCTGTGCGCGGTGATGGCTGGATTCCATGTTTTGCGGCCGCCGGGGACGCGTGGAGCTTTGTCGCGCTCGGGCCCCACGGGCGGGCACAGGAGGTGCGCGAAAAGCAGCGCATCTCCCCGCACGCCACGATCGGGCTTTATCATTTCGGCAGCGCAGCGCTGTTTCGCGAGCTTTATGCTGAAACCTATCTGCGCGGCGGTAAACCCGAAGCGGGTGAGCGCTATGTCGCGCCGATGTATAATGCGCTGATCGCGCGGGGTGGCGCCGTTTATGTACATGATGTGCCGGTGACAGCCGTGGTGCCGCTTGGCACGCCGGCCGAAGTGCTGGCGTTCGATCCGGCGGCTGGCCCTAACCAAGTCGTCTGATCCCGGGCCGACCGAGCCTCAATAGGCTTTTTTGTGAACGAGAACGGCAACGGTCCGCGCAAGAATGATGAGATCGCCCAAAATCGACCAGTCTGCGGCATATTCGAGATCGCAAACCAACCGTTGCATCAAGTCGTCACGGTGATCCGTCGCGCCGCGGAAGCCGCGAACTTGAGCTAGCCCGGTGATGCCCGGCTTGATGGCGTGTCGGAGCCAGTACCGACGGTCAACATGCCAGAACAACTCGTCACCAGCAAGTGACCCCAACGCATGAGGCCGCGGACCCACCAAACTCATATCACCTTCCAAAACATTGAAAAGTTGAGGTAATTCGTCCAAGCTCGTCTTGCGGATAATGCGGCCGATCGGGGTTATGCGGTCGTCATCGCGCGAGGCAGATCGCGCGCCGGTATGATCGCTTGCCTCAACGCGCATGCTTCGAAACTTGTAAACGTTGAACAGTCGGTTGCCGCGGCCCATGCGCCGCTGTCGAAACAGCACCGGACCTGGATCGGTCACCTTGATTGCGATCGCGATGAGAATGAAAACCGGCGTCAAAGCGATGATTGTCGGCACCGTAAGGAGCAGATCAAAACTCCGTTTCAGCACGCGGGCACGAATGTTAAGCGGGCCTGCCGACACCGGCACCCCGACCATCGTTGTCCCGTCTGCTGCGTGGAGTTGGCCGATCGCGTGGAGCTCGGGCACCAACATTTCGCCGTTGCAGCCAATACCCTTCAAATAAAGCGACCAGTTTTCGCGCTTTTCAGGAGACGACGACACAGCCACTCGGTCAGCGCCGAACAACAAACTTCAGATCATATGAAGTGCATGCGGATCGTTGGGGCAGGGTGTCACGCCGTAATCGGCTACATCGATTACCTCGAACCCGGGCGGTACGGCGATCGGCGCATCGTCAATCACGAGCACGCGACGGATGAACCCCGACTTCAAATGATTATTGATCAAATACACCATCGTTAATCGTACGACGATCAACAGCATTGCGGCCAGCGCTGCACCGGCGAAAAGGAAGATCCTTGAGATTTCGCCGTCATTCTTGAGCGCAAAAGCGGCGAGGATGTTGAACGCAATTGCGAGCGCAAGCGAGGTCAGCGCTCGGTTGACGCCTTCCCGCTTGCCGACGCCATCGTAATTATAGGCCCCGGCGTAAAAGCTAATGACCATGAACACGGGCAGCAGCGTGACAAGCGCCATCATATCGGCGCCCCATTGCAAACTGCGATGGCGGATCAGTGCGGCGATCGTGAATCCGCCGACAATCGCGGCAATGTCGAGGATCATCTGGGCGATATAGACAAGCACGCGGACTGTCTGCGTTGTCAGCAACCGTGGCCGAACGCTTGGTATTGACCGGAGTTCCACACTCGCGTTCGCTGTCACCCGCCACCCCATCGACATTTACGCGGTTGGGAGCGCCGAAACGTCGAGACGCTGCGGGTCCCTTGCCCCGATCCCCCTTTACGGACAGGACAGTCCACTTACGACAATGCGAATATCAGATTTGACGCGCCTGGCTAGTGCCCTAGTTTGAGGACTTTGCCCATGCCCGGTTATCCGCACCCCATGCGGCGCGCGATCTGCGGTGCGGGAATCACGATCCCGACGTGACCCAGGGTGATGACGCCAATTTGCTTCAATTCGCCCCAGCGGCGGGAGGCGACACGTTAATCTATGGCTTCACGCTTACGACGCCGCATCGATGCGCAGCACCGCACAACCGCGAGGTGCGGTTGACATTACGGTTCGTGCGCGGCGGCCCTAAAACGGGCCCAAGTCACGGATTTGGCAGCGTTGCCAAGTAAGATCAGGCAAACACCGCCACAATACAAACCGAAACTGTGCCAACGAGCGACACGTAACCAAGCGTACGCGAAACCCAATAAGAAAGATTGGCGCTCGGCGCCTGTGAGATGCTGCTTTGCAGCATTACAACTTTGGTTTGGTCCGATTTGGACCGGGAATACCCTGTCATTGTCTCTACGTCCTCTCCTGCCTCGGGCGTGTTCGCCTCTGAGTTTTACGCCAACGAATACATTTATGTTTCAAAGTGACACGTATTGCTAGCCCCGATTGTAAAAAAAGTGAAAGAAACCTGAATCTCGGAGCTCAGGCGTGGCTTCTCGTCTGTGCCCAATCCTCTATTTGTCGTCTAAACATTTCATATAGCTAACAAAGAGTCGCGTTAGATAAATGTTAAGATTGGCTGCGCATAAGTCGATGGCAACCCGGGGCCGAGCCATGCGCGCGAAGCGAATTGATCCAGCAAACGTTCCCATCGCGAATAGGGCGCCACCATCGGCGTTCGGCCCGGGTGCCAGCGCCGTGGCCAGCGGGGGCGTGGTGGCAGACTGGCAGCGAGAAATCGAACTGCGTCTGGCCGCTTACCCGCCTATCGACCAATTGTCTCGTGGCGAAGTTTTGTTGCGTCAGGCATCACGAGCGCTCGGCTGGAGTGCGCTCTTGTTCGGCTATGGTATCGGGGGGTTCGCGCTCGCGACCCGCCTTTTTTGATCCAAGGCCGTTCGATGACGTGGTCCGGCGTCATCGATGTGCCAGCACATCCTCCATGGCATTTTGAAGCTCGGCGCCCCATGCGCGCCAGTTGAGCATTGTGTCGTATCGGTTGCGAGCCGCGAGCGACATTTTCGCATATCGATCGGGTGCGCGCCATAGCGTCTCGATCGCATCGGCATATGCGCTGGCGCTCGCCGTGATCGGCTTGAGCAGGCCCGTTTCATCGTGCGCGACGACCGTCGGAACCCCGCCGGTGGCCGTCGAGACAACGGGGATTCCATATGCAGCCGCTTCGCAGAAAACCATGCCGAATGCTTCTTGTCGACTGGGCAGGAAAAAGATTGACGCCCGGTCATAGCATTGCTGCAGCAGCGCATAGTCATCCGGATTGGACTTGTCCAAACGGCCATGGACGTACACTCCTTCGCATCCTCCGGCGGCGGCGGGAGTGCAGCCGATGATGTGCAATTCGGCGTCGGGTAAACGCTCACGTAGCTCGCGAAAGGCAGCGAGAACGATGTCGCCGCCCTTGCGCTTCCAGTCATAGCCGACGAATAGCAGGTTCAGCGGCCCGCTGGCGGTTCGTTGCCTAAAAGGCGGATCGCCATCAAGATTAGCGCCAAACGGTACCACGCGCGTGCGTGCAAGTTCGACGTCATAGAGCGCCAGCGCTGAATCTGACGCCCAATGCGAGGCGAAGAGCACCATGCCAGTCTTATCGAGGACGCGCTGATGATCTTCATGCCCTTCGCGCAAGACGCTTTGGCGGAAACGGCCGAATTTTTCATAATAGCCGACGATGGTCGCAAACAGCCCGTCGCTAACATGGATAACCGGGTAGCGGTTCGCGACGAAGGTCATTTTGTGCATCGCGCCAACGGCGATCACGATATCGGGCTTGATCTGCTCGAGCTGATGCGAAATGAGCACGGCATAGAGTCGGCCGAGCAGCCTTCGTTGCCGCACCGACATGCCATAGCGCTGGAGCGCGGCAAGCCGCTCGACAATCGTGTCGAGCCGAGGCGTATCAATAAGGTGAACGTCGCCAAAACGGCGTGTTACCTCACGATAGCTGAACCATGGCATCCCACTCCAGGACTCACGGCGAAGGGGTGTCGCAAGCGACAAATATGCTACTCGCAAACAGAACCTCTCGCTCTCGATTGGCACCGATATGGACGATGCAATCGAATGCTAATAGTTAAGTATTAACATGCCATTGGTAACGACGATCATTCCTGCCTTCAATGCATCTCGAACCATCGCTGAAACTATCGGTTCAGCTCTGGCGCAAACACATGCCGAGCACGAAATTGTTGTCGTCGATGATGGGTCAACCGACGCTACGCGAGCGATTGTTTCGGCCATTGCCCAACGCCACCCCAATATCTGCATCGTCGGGCAAGAAAATCGGGGGCTCGCCAGCGCGCGCAATGCCGGAATCGCAGCCGCCCGGGGTGATTACATCGCGCCGCTTGACGCCGATGATCTCTGGCATCCGGAAAAGCTTGCGCGCCAGCTGGCCGCAATCGACGCTCGGCCCAGCGCCGCGCTTGCCTATGGTTGGTTCCGCAATATCGATCCGCATAATCGCGTCTTGCCCGGATCGGGCGCGCCGGTTGCCGAGGGTTGGGTCTATCATCGCCATCTCGATCAGAATTTCATCTCCAATGGCAGTGCGCCGTTGGTGCGAACTGATGTTGCGCGCGAGATCGGCTATGATCCAACGCTGAGCCGTGGTTGCGAGGATTACATGTTCCAGTTGCAGGTGGCGCGGCGCTATCAATTCGCCTGCGTGCGTGGCTGGCTGATGGGCTATCGCCGCACGCCGGGTAGCATGTCGACCGGCGTGCTACGAATGATCGACGCGCATCTGCAAATGTATGCCCTGCTGCTGCCCGATGCTGACCCGGATGCACGCGCAATCATTGCCCGACAGGTCGCGCGCTTGCAGGTCGAACGCGCGCGCAACCGTTGGCGCCGCGGCTTGCTGGGCGAAGGTGCGGATGCTCTGGGCCGTGCCATCGCCACCGATCCTGCCGCCGCAGCAGGCGCGATTGGGGCGCAGTTGCGGCTTGCGCTTGAGCGCGCGCGCAAAGGCATGTTCCCAAGTCCGGCACGCCCGTTTTCTGACTATGCCCTTGATGAGCCCGATGGCACATGGTTCAGTGGTCGTTCACCGGCACGTGATGCTGCGCTTGCCGAGCTTGACGCGCGGATCGGCCCCGTTGGTTAGAGTCGGTCCGAGCGGCTCGACGTGGTATCCGCAGCGGCCGACCGGCGGTCAGCCGCGCATCCATGGCGGCAGGCCGCGCTGATTGCGGATTCCGGCAACCCAGCCATCGGCCGCATAACCCATTTGTCGCCACGCCCCTTTGCGCGCGAACCGATAGAGCGTGAACAGCAACGTGGCCGCCGCGACGACTGGCAAGCGTCCGGGATAGCGGTCACGTGTTGCTAGCACCCGATTTCGGGTATCAAGGTAGATCGGCATTTTGGGCCGATCCCGCTCTCGATGCCCCATGCCGGTCGATGTGCCGACATCGTGCATCACGAGCGCGTTAGGCGCAAAGCCTAGCCGCGCGCCATTCTGGACGCCGCGCAGAAACCATTCAACCTCTTCGGCATAAAGGAAGTAATCGTCGCGCATCCGCCCGGCCTTGGCAATGAACGGGCGACCGACCAGCGCAGAGGCTCCCAGGATGTAATTCATCCGCGCCTCGACTGCTGCGCCGTCGATCGGTTCATCAAGACTGGTACCGTTGCCAATCGATACCGCGCGCGCAAGCCATGGCTGCCACGCGCCGCCAAGTCCCTGAATCTTGCGATTCTCAAAATGCAGCACGCCGCCCACCGCGTCGCAATCGCCACGGACCAGCCGCGCTACCAATGCGGCCAGCGCGCCAGGGGACGGCTTCGTATCGGGGTTGAGAATCCACCAGGCGTCGGCATCGGCGCTATGGTCCATTGCGAGGTTCTGGCCAGCGGCAAAGCCCACATTGCCGGGCGCCTCGACCAATCGCACCGGCTGGCCGCCCGGCAGAGCAGGGAGCGTCCGCGCTTGCAGGGCGGCAAAGGCGGCGCTCCCGCCATTTTCGACTATAACCACTTCGAAATTGGCGTGGGTGCTGATGCTCAACGCCTGTAAGCAGCGGGCAATGTCATCATGGTTGCGAAACGCAACGATCGTAACGGCGACCCGCACGTTAGCGCCGCAGGCCAAGGCCAAGCGCCAGCGCATCAGCGGCCCGCCACAAGCGGATTCGCGCCAGCATCGCGAGTGCTGCCACACGGGCCTTGCCATCGGGTAGGGCCGCACTGGTAACGACGCGGGGCGCGTGGCCCACGATCGACGCCGGCAGCATTGCCGCGCGGGCGAGCCAGCGCAGCCGCCCATGACGGCGCGCGACCGCAAGGCCAAAGCCCTCGCTGTTCATCCGCGCCCATTTGCGTTTCAGCTCGACCCAGTCGGCGCGGGCGGGGTGGCTGACGATGGCGTGTTCGGCATAGCCCAGCCGGTATCCTGCCGCCCGCGCTCGGTGGCACCAGTCGACATCTTCGGACACCCCGGTGCGGAACGGGCCAACGGCGTCAAAAGTCGCCCGGCGGCAGAACAGGTTTGCAGTCACGCTGAATCCCTTGGTTTGGACATAGGCGCGGTTGTCGAAGGCGAAGACGCGCTCGAACGCTTCGGCGCCGGTCATTCTGCGCTCGTCTCCAACCGAGACGACCATGCGCCCGCCGACAACATCCGCCGTAGACAGCGCAGCAATACCGGCCTTCAGCCAATCGGGACCTGGCAAGCAGTCGCAGTCCGTAAATGCCAAAATCGCGCCGTGCGACGCCGCCACCCCAGCATTGCGCGCCGGGCCCGCCCCCTTTTCGGTCGCAATCACGATTCGCGCCCGACCAGCGACGGCGGCTGCCAGCGTGGCATCGTCAATCGGCGATGCATTGTCGGCCACAATCACCTCGAATCGCGCTGCGGGCACCGATTGCGCAGCGATCGCCGCCAAGCAGATATCAAGCCGCTTAAGGTCGTTAAAGTGCGGAATAATGACTGAAATGTCAGGCATATTCGGAGACGCTCCGAGCGATGAGTGTTAGCCGATCGAAATCCTGGCGTGCCGCTCCGCCTATCAATAACTGCATCCAGGCACCAGCGCGTGGGTAAGGAAAATCGGTTAACTTGTGTCCAGACTGTCCGATTTTACTGCACTTGCGAATAACCCGATGACAGCGGACGCGCGGGGCGTGTATGGCCATCCCTGCTTAGGCAATTGTCAACCGCATAGCGCGCAAGCGCGTTTGGCCGAACGATAAAGGGGCAGTATGAAAGTCGTTGTTTTCGGGTTGGGCTATGTCGGCTGCACCGCGATTGCATGCATCGGCTCGCAGGGCCACGACGTCATCGGCGTCGACGTGAATGAAAAGAAGGTGGCAACGATTGTCGCGGGCCAGTCGCCAATTCACGAACCCGGCATCGACGAACTAATTGCGGCGGCCCATGCCAGCGGCAAGCTTACGGCAACGGTTCAGGTCGGCTCGCATCTTGATCACGCCGATATCGCCATCGTCTGCGTTGGCACACCGAGCGGACCTGACGGTGCGCATAACATGAGCTATATCGTTCAGGTCACACGCCAGATCGCCGCGGCGGTCCGGCGTGATCGCATCAAGACGCTGACTGTTGCCTATCGCTCGACGATGCGGCCGGGCACCATCGACCAGATCATCGCGCCGATTTTCCGCGCAGCACTGGGGGATGATTTCGACCGGATGGTCGAACTGGTCTATAATCCCGAATTCCTGCGCGAGGCCACGGCGATTGAAGACTATTTCAACCCGCCCAAAATCGTGATCGGCACGATCGACGGCAAGCCGTCGGTGAATATGGATGCCCTCCATGCCGGCATCGATGCGCCGGTTTTTCATGTCGGCATCCGCGAGGCCGAGATCACCAAATTCTTCGACAATAGTTGGCACGCGGTAAAGGTCGCGTTCGCCAACGAAATGGGCCGCGTGTGCGAATTGCTCAACATTTCGGCGGCCACCGTGAACGAGATTTTCGTGTCCGATACCAAGCTTAACGTCTCCGCCTATTACCTGCGGCCCGGCGGCGCTTTTGGTGGATCATGCCTGCCGAAGGACGTTCGCGCGCTGCAACATATTGCCGCCGATGTTGGCGCGAACACGCACCTAGTCGATTCATTGATGCGTACGAACGAAGCGCACAAGCATCACCAGTTCATGATGGTTTCCAAGCACTTGCAGCCCGAATCGACGGTGCTGCTGGTTGGGCTGGCGTTCAAGGCCGACACCGACGATTTGCGCGAGAGTCCCGCAGTCGACATGGCCCGCAAGCTGCTTGATGCGGGGCACAAGCTCCACATCTACGATCCGGGCCTTTCGCCCGATGCGCTG
>DHHS01000085.1 GCA_002403415.1 Sphingomonas sp. UBA4766
GTGATTGCGTCGACCGCGCGGCACACGGCGCAGAATATCGCTTTCCACGAAGTCGGGCGGCAGGCGATCATGGCCGATCCTCGCTGGCTGGGCGGGGAGTATTATGCGAGCGGCGAGGTGCCGAGTGCGGGCTTGGCCGTCGCGCGGATGGCCGCGCACATCACCTATTTGTCCGAAGCCGGGCTGACCGAGAAATTCGGTCGCCGGTTGCAGGCGCGACCCGACAGCCCGCACGGCTTGAAAAGTTTCGGTTTTGACGCCGATTTTCAGGTCGAAAGCTATTTGCGGCATCAGGGAATCAGCTTCGTCGATCGCTTTGACGCCAATTCCTATCTCTATATCACCCGCGCGATGGATTATTTCGACCTGGCTGAGGAACATGGCGGGATGCTCGCCAATGCGTTTCGCGGCACGGCGACGCGCTTCTGCCTCGTCAGCTTCGACACCGACTGGCTATATCCGACCGCCGAATCGCGCAGCATCGTCAAGGCGCTGAACGCCGCCGGGGCAGCGGCAAGCTTTGTCGAACTGTCGAGCCCTTTCGGCCACGATGCGTTCCTGCTCGACTCGCCTCAGCTGAACCGCGTGCTCGACGGTTTCCTGCGAGCAAACGCATGAGCCTGCGCCCCGATCTTGCGGTGATTGCCGCCAATGTCGCAGCCGGGGCGCGCGTGCTCGATGTCGGATGCGGCGATGGCGCGCTGCTCGCTGCGCTCCGCGATGATCGTGGTGTCGATGCCTGCGGGCTGGAGCTCGATGCGGCCAATGTCGCCGCCGCCGTCGCGCGCGGGCTGTCGGTGGTGCAGGGGGATGCTGACCGCGACCTCGCCGACTATCCCGCTGCCAGTTTCGATTACGCGATCCTCAGCCAGACGTTGCAAACCACCCGCGCGCCGCATCTGGTGCTTGATGAACTGTTGCGTATCGGGACGCGGGCTTTTGTTTCCTTCCCAAACTTCGCGCATTGGCGGGTGCGCGCTGCGCTCATGATGCAGGGGCGGATGCCGGTAACGCGGCTTCTCCCTGAACGTTGGTATGACACGCCCAACATCCACCACGTAACGATAGACGATTTTCGCGACCTGACGCGCGCGCGCGGTATTGCGGTGGAGCACGCCTGGTTCCTCTCCGGCGATCAGTTGCGTCGGGGCATGGCCGCCAATATGCTGGCCGAACATGCGGTGTTTCTGCTGAAGCGGGGGTGACTGACCCGTTTAAAACGGGATTTCGTCGTCGAAATTGTCGCCTGGACCGTCGCTGAACGGGCTGCTGCCGCCGCCATTGCCCCCGCTTCGACCAAAGCCGCCGCCACTTCCGCTGCCACCGCGCGCGCCGCCGCCGAAATCATCGCCGCCGCCACTCATGCCGCCGCCTGCGCCGCTGCCCGGCCCGTCGAGCATGGTCAGCGTCGCATTAAACCCCTGTAGCACGATTTCGGTCGAATAGCGGTCCTGCCCCTGCTGATCCTGCCACTTGCGGGTTTGCAAAGCGCCCTCGATATAGACTTTGCTCCCTTTGCGCAGATAGCGTTCGGCGACATTGGCAAGGCCTTCGCTAAATACTTTGACCGTGTGCCATTCGGTGCGTTCCTTCTTCTCGCCCGTGGCGCGATCTTTCCAGCTTTCCGACGTGGCGATGCGCAGCTCCACCACCTTGCCGCCGTTCTGGAAGGTGCGGCTTTCGGGGTCCCGCCCCAGATTGCCGACCAGGATTACCTTGTTGACGCTACCCGCCATATCTTCTTCCTAAAGCCCAAGTGCCATGGCGGCCCAAAAAGTCGCCCCTGCTGCGGCATAGGCCAGCGCGAACAGATAGCCAACCATGAAGGCGGGCCAACCCCAAGAGTTTGTCTCGCGCCGGGTAACTGCAATCGTTGAAATACATTGCGGCGCAAAGACGAACCACATCAGAAACGCCAGCGCCGTCGGCAGTGACCAACGCTGCTGCAACGCGCGCGTGATCGCTGCCTGCCCGCGCGCATCATCGGTCCCGTCGATGGCATAGACGGTGCCAAGCGCCGCCACCGCAATCTCGCGCGCGGCCATCGCCGGGATTAGCGCGAGCGCAATGTCGCGGTCGAACCCGATTGGCTTGGTCACCACCGCCAGCCCATTGGCGATGCGCCCCGCGATGGAATAGTCGATCGGCGACACGCTGCTCCCCGCAGGTGGCGTCGGATAGCTGAGCAACAGCCACAGCGCGACCGTGGATGCCAGGATGATCGTCCCCGCCCGGCGCAGGAAATTATAGGTCCGGCTCCACAGCCCCAGCGCCACATCGCGCAGCCGTGGGAGTTGATATTTGGGCATTTCCATCATGAAGCCTGAGGACGCGCCCTTTGTCACGGTCCGGCGCAGGACCAGGGCGGCCACAAAGGCACCGACAATCCCGAACACATAAAGCGCAAACAGCACCAGCCCCTGCAAGCCGATGAACGGTGCCACGTCGCGGTTCGGGATCAGCGCGCCGATCACGATGGTATAAACCGGCAATCTGGCCGAGCAGGTCATCAGCGGCGCGATGAGGATGGTGGTCAGCCGGTCCTTCTCATCCTCAATCGTGCGCGTCGCCATGATGCCCGGCACCGCACAGGCAAAAGACGACAGCAGCGGGATAAACGCCCGCCCGGACAGCCCGGCCATCGCCATGACCCGGTCCATCAAAAAGGCCGCGCGCACCATATAGCCGGACGCTTCAAGCAGCAGGATAAACAGGAACAGGATCAGGATTTGCGGCAGGAACACGATAACCGCGCCGACGCCTGCGATAATCCCTTCGGTCAAAAGCCCGCGGACAAATCCTGCCGGCAGCGCGGCGTTGATCGCGGCGCTGAGCGCGCTAAAGCCCGCGTCGAGCAGGTCGGCTGGCCCTTTGGCCCAGGTGAACACGGCCTGAAACATCACAAACAGGATGCCGAGCAGCAGCACCGTGCCCCATATCGGGTGCAGCGCGACCGCGTCGAGCATATGGGTTAGCCGCCGGGTCGGTGTTTCGGACAGGATCGCGCGTCGGGCGATCGCGCGCGCGCGGCGTTGACGCGCGGTGATGTCATCATCGTTCGGGCGTGCTGGCGGCGGGGCAGCCGACCCGGTTGCCTTGCCCAGCAGCGGGACCAGCGCGTCGCGCAGCGCGTCGAGCCCGCGTTTGCGCACCGCCACCGTTTCCACGACCGGCACACCCAATTCACGCGCGAGCGTGGCAGGATCGAGCACCAGCCCGTCGCGCGCCGCCAGATCGACCATGTTGAGCGCCACCACCACCGGCCTGTCCAGCGCCACCAGCTCCAGCGCAAAGCCCAGGTGATTGTCGAGGTTCGACGCATCGAGCACGATTACCAGCGCGTCGGGCGTGCGCTCCCCGCTTTGGCGGCCCAGAATAACATCACGCGTCACCCGCTCATCGGGGCTGGCGGGGTCCAGGCTATAGGCACCGGGCAGGTCGACCAGCTCGGCAGCCCCGCCGTCTGCCAGCATCAGCTTGCCCGACCGCCGCTCGACCGTGACGCCGGGATAATTGCCGACTTTTTGCCGCGCCCCCGTCAGCGCGTTGAACAACGCACTCTTGCCGGCATTGGGGTTGCCGACCAGTGCGACCAACGGTGCTGCGGTCATGCGGTCAAAGTCATTCGGCGGGTGAAAACAAAGCGACGTCGATCGCGCTTGCGACCGCACGGCGCAAAGCGACCGTCATGCGGCCGACCCGGCACGCAATCGGCCCCTTGCCCAAAGTTGCGCGGTGCAACACTTCGATGCCGACCCCTTCGTCAAAGCCGAGTTCGCGTAAGCGCCGCGCTTCCGGGTCGGCGAGGCGCGACCAGTCGATTGCGCTGATCGTCGCGGTTTGGCGCACCGATAGCTTTTCGAGGCAAATTGTCGCGGGCATGTTCCGTCAATAGCGTTTCTGCGATTGATTATCAATAACCCGCAAACACGCGCCCCACGCAAAAAATGTTGGCCATCGACATCCAATTGGCGGGGTCGCTCCGTCTACGGGACATCGAAACGGAAAGCGGAAGGTGGGCGCTGTCATGATTCAAGTTATCGAACTGTTGAGCGGGTTCATGCCCTGGGTGTTGTTGCTGATCTGCGTGATTCAGGTCCTGCGGCTCGCACATGCGACGCTGCTCCACCTCACTTTGCGCAAGGCGATCAGCGTTGACGCGCCGATCGCACGCGATCTTGTGGACAAGATTGATCAGCGGATGGAGCGGCAGGGCGAGCTCCCCGGCGATGATCGCAACGGGCTGGTGCTGATCGCGCTCGGGCTTGCAATTGCCGGCTTTGGGCTGATCCAGCAGGATGGAATGCTCCGGTCGATGCTGGGTGCGGCATTGTTTCCGCTCTTCGTCGGCATCGCACTTCTCATTCGACGCTGGCTTGTAGAGCGCGCGATCGCCAGCGAAACTGCGACGGGTGAATGAAGACGACATCGCCCTTAACCAGCGCGCTGCATCGGGCGACCGCCGCGCCTTTGCGGTCCTTGTCGGGCGGCACGAGGCGCGGCTCCGCGGCTTCCTGGCCCGGGTCGCCGGCGTCGATGCGGCGGATGATCTGGCGCAGGAAGCTTTTTTGCGCGCGTGGCGCAATGCCGCGCGGTTTCGCGGCGACGGCGGCTATCGTGGTTGGCTGTTTGCGATCGGGTGGCGCGTTTTCATCGATTCCACGCGCCGGGCCCGGATCGACCACGCGACCGCCACGCCTTGGACGCCACACGCCGATCTGGTCGTTCCTGCTGACGCCGACGCGCGGGTCGACGCGGCCCGTCTGCTCGCAGCACTCGACCCCCTCGAACGGGCGTGTGTCATCCTGTGCCATGGCCAGGGATGGTCGCACAGTGAGGCAGCGGCGATCCTCAATATGCCGCTTGGTTCGCTCAAGTCGCGGTTGGCGCGCGCCGTGCGACGGTGCGACGCTATGCTGAACGATCCGCCGGAGAATACGGCCAATGAATGAGCCCGAGATCAGTTTGGCGGCGTTGTTCGGCGACGCGCCGCGTGACCCCGACCCGCAGTTCATCGCGAAGGTTGACGCGCTGGTGCAGCTCGATCAGGCCCACGCGCTGCGGCGGCGGCGTGCATGGCGGCGCTTTGCGGGCGACATTGTCGTGGCGGGCGCGATTGCTCTGCCCGCACTCGGCTTGAGCTTGGGGCAGGCGGCGGAGCTGATTGGCACCGATCATGTCGCGTTGATTGCCGCGGCGACGATGGTCGCGCTGACTGGCTGGGCGGCGACGAACCGCTGGGCAGGCGTGTAGCGGCTAAACCGCCGGATATCGCAGTCGGCCGATAAAGCGCGACAGGCTGGGCAGGTGTTCGGTGCGGGCGGCGAACCCGGCCTTGGCCTTTTCAAAGCGCATGATCCCGTCGATCCGCCGGGCGAGGAATGCGCGCGTGTCGGCCCACTCCTCGCTCTCGTCGGTCACGAAACAGGCAAGCGTCGCGGCATAGACAGCGCCCAGGATCGCGCGTTTGGTATAATGATTATAGTCGGTGGCGGTGTCGCCCGCCTGCCGCCACATCAGGTCGACGCTGCGCCAGCCAAGGCGCGCCGCCTGCGGCAAATTCTGCGGCATGGCGAGCACCGCTTGCGCCCGGCGCAATGCGTCGCGGTGGGGGGCAAGCGTGCCCAGCCGCGCCTCCACCTGCCGCGTGATGCGCGCGCGGATCTTGTCCTTGGCCAGTGCTTCCTTGGGGAGGGCCGCGATCATCGCCTGGTCGACATGCGCAAACCACGCATCGATCATCGCGATCGGTCCCTCGACAAAGGCAAGCGTTGCGACATCGGCATCGACGCCTGCGCGATCAGCGGCCAGCGCCAGCGCGGCCCTGCCCCAGCCGTCAAACCCGGCATTGTCCGCGATCAGCGGCGCAAGGCCGGTACGGATTTCATCGAGGGTCGCATCAGCGGGGATCGGAGCGGGAATCGATTGGGTCATATGTCGCCCTTTATCGTTCCC
>DHHS01000086.1:0-2523 GCA_002403415.1 Sphingomonas sp. UBA4766
ATCGGCATGAACACCGATCACACGCTCGAGGAAGTCGGCCAGCAATTCAGCGTGACACGCGAACGCATTCGCCAGATCGAGGCCAAGGCACTGCGCAAGCTCAAACACCCAAGCCGCAGCCGCAAGATGCGGTCGTTCCTCGATCAATAATGTCCGGGCGGCGGCAATCAGCCGCCCGGTTTGCACCATAGCTCGATCCGCTTGGCCCGCTTGTCAAAGCTAAGCCGCGCGCAATCGGCCATCGCGGCGCGGGGGACCGCAAAGCTGAAAACGGGCCGCGGCCCTTTCGCCTTCGCGGTCACGACCACTTCGGACGGATCCTCAACCATGTCGGCATCCGGGATGTCGCGGCCCCGGCCCGACGCATCGATTCGGTCGCGCACGCGCACCGCGATTTTGGTGAAGCGCAACGGCCCAATCACCAGCGGCCGCTCCAGCGTGAGCAACCGCACCGGCCGCATGATCCCGAACAGGATTTCGACGTCCCAGGTGGGTCCACTTAGCGACCCGCCATAGACGCGAGCGATGGCAGCTCCCGCCGCTGCCGACGCGCGTGGATAGGGCGATGGGTCATCCAGATCAAACGCCACGCCCATGCCGAAAGTCGCTTCGCGATACCCGGCTACGCTGCCCGTATCGACAGTGCCGAACATCGGAAAATCATGGCGCACCGCCGTTGGGTCGGGCGTGCCAAACGCAAATGTCACGCGGTTGTGGCGCAAGGCCCATGGCCCGATCGTGCCATCGGCTGGCTGAGCAGGCGCGGTGGGAAACCACAGGACGCGCTCATTGTGCTTTATGCCACCGATTATGAAATCAGCCGGCCGGTTCCGCCCCTCAAACTCGCGTCGCCCCGCCACATTGAGATTGGCACGTCCGACGAGAACGGCCGGCTTCAACCCCAGCCGCGCTGCGGTTTGTGCGTTGAGCACCAGCCGATCCGGTCCGGCCGAAAGGACGCGCAGCATGACCGACTGGCCCTCGATCGTCGCGGGCACATCGCGACCGGGCTCCACGGTGAGATCGTCGGGCGACTGTGCAAGCGCCACAGCGGCGGTCGCGGTCGCGGTCGCGATTGTCATCGCTATCAAGCCCGCCGCCTTCACACTCCAACATGATGGGTGAGCGGCGGCAAGATTCGGTTTCATCAACACTTTCCTGGTTCGAGAGCGATACCGAGCAACGGTTGCCCGGGCTTCCTGAACCGCACCCGAACGGACCATAAACCGGTATCTGGTCTACGTCCGGCGGGAAAAGAGGCGTCGGTCGAGGGATATCAACACTTAACACCGCATACACCTCGTCTTTACGCCATTCGGTATAGGCGTTGCGTCATTGGTTTTCGCGGCGGGGGAGTCCCCGCTTCGTCAAAAGGATGAGATAATCGACATGCGAACGGGTCCGGCGCTTTCATCTCCGATCGGTGGCGGCTGGGAGACGATTGCTACGCTGACGGCAAACGATGGCAGCGCCGCGCATCCGATGCGCGCACGATTAACGCAACCGACCGTGCTGATGCGCGACGTCGCCGATGCCATCCATGCGTTGTGCCTCTTGCACGGCCGCCTTCCCGGGCTGGTGGATCATGCATTGGCGCGCAATGCGATGCCAGGCTGTAGTGGATGGCTGGAGGAGGCAGTATCGGGCTTCGCGCTTGAACGTGCGGTGCTGGCAAAGCTTGCCGCCGCTGTCGGCCCGACGCCTTCAACCCCTGGCCAGGCTGATTCAGAAGCCACGATCCTGGCGCAACGCCACGCGCTTGCCACGCTTGCGCAGTCGGACCGCAACGGGTGCGCGCTCGGGGCGGCGATTGCGCTTATTCTCGATTGGAGTGCGGTCCGCGCTGTGCTCGACCGCGCCGCCGAGCGCCTGGGGGTTGGCGCCACCGGAATGCAGCTCCCCAATACCAGCGAAACGGCCACGGTGGTTGCCACGGTCGCCGCCCAACCCGGGCCGGAGCGCGCGATGATGTTTGGCGCACAACAAGTGCTGGCGCAACATCACGGGCTGTGGAACCTATTGGAGGCGCGCGCACTGGCCCGGAATAACGGTTAACCGCAATAGGGGACGCCGTCGTTCGGCGCGACTTGCGCTACGCCCGCCAAACACTCTATGCCAAACCCGAACTTCGAAAACGGGGATAGCTATGCAGCGTTTTGACGGCACCGCAGATTATGTCGCGACCGATGATCTGAAAGTCGCGGTGAATGCCGCCGTCACGCTGCGCCGTCCATTGCTGGTCAAGGGCGAGCCCGGCACCGGCAAAACCGTGCTCGCGCACGAAATCGCCAAAGCCGTTGGTGCCGAATTGATCGAATGGAACATCAAGTCGACCACCAAGGCGCAGCAAGGCCTGTATGAATATGACGCGGTTGCACGGCTGCGCGATGGTCAGCTTGGCGACGCACGCGTCCACGACATCGCCAACTACATCCGCCGTGGCAAATTGTGGGAAGCCTTTACCCGCGACAAGCCGCCAGTGCTGCTGATCGACGAGATCGACAAGGCCGATATCGAGTTTCC
>DHHS01000086.1:2811-11701 GCA_002403415.1 Sphingomonas sp. UBA4766
GAGATCGACAAGGCCGATATCGAGTTTCCAAACGACCTGTTGCAAGAACTCGATCGCATGGAATTCCATGTTTATGAAACCAAGGAAACCGTGCGCGCGGTCGAGCGGCCGATTGTGGTGATCACATCGAACAATGAAAAGGAATTGCCCGACGCTTTCCTGCGCCGCTGTTTCTTTCACTATATCAAGTTTCCGGATCGCGACACGATGCAAGCGATCATCGATGTTCACTTCCCCGGCATCCAGAAATTACTGGTCAGCCGCGCGATGGACATTTTTTATGACGTGCGCGAGGTGCCGGGGCTGAAGAAAAAGCCGAGCACGAGCGAGTTGCTCGACTGGCTGAAACTGCTGCTGCACGAGGACATGCCGCTGGAAGTCCTTCAGAACCGCGACCCGACCAAGGCGATTCCGCCGCTGCACGGTGCGCTGCTGAAAAATGAGCAGGATGTGATGCTGTTCGAGCGGCTCGCCTTCATGGCCAAGCGACAGCAGAACAAGGGGTGAGCGAGCCGTCGCGCGGCGCGACGCGGTTCGCCCGCGTTCGCGCCCGGCTAGAAGCGGCCCAGCCGACCGACGGTTGGCAAGGGTGGCTTTATGAGTTTTGCCTGTTCGGCTTCAAACAAGGTTGGGCGTGCCTGTTTGGCGGGCTGATGCTGGCCCTGCTGCTCGGGACGCACGTTTTCTACCCCGCCGATGCGCCGCTGGCGCGCTATGATTTTCTGACAATTGCTGCATGCGCGATCCAGCTCGCAATGCTTGCCTTCCGGCTCGAGTCTATCGGCGAGGCAAAGGTCATTCTAGCCTTCCATCTTGTCGGCACGGCGATGGAGCTGTTCAAGACGCATGCCGGTTCATGGACCTATCCCGAAGCAGCTGTGCTCAAGATCGGTGCCGTGCCGCTGTCTTCCGGGTCCATGTATGCCGCTGTCGGCAGCTACATTGCGCGGGTCTGGCGCATTTTCCGGTTCAGCTACACACGCTATCCGCCGGGCTGGGCGAGCCATGTGCTGGCAATCGCGATCTACGTGAATTTCTTCGCGCATCACTGGCTGCCCGATGTCCGGCTTGGCCTCTTTGCCGCGACAGCGCTGCTTTTCTGGCGCACGCGCGTCTATTTCACGCCGTTTCGCAAGGCGCGCTGGATGCCCCTGCTGCTCGGCTGGCTTCTGGTCGCGACGTTCATCTGGTTTGCGGAAAACATCGCCACGTTCTCCAACGCCTGGCTGTACCCTGCGCAGCGCGATGGCTGGACGATGGTATCGCCCGAAAAGCTCGGCGCATGGTTTCTGCTAATGATCATCTCGTTCGTGCTGGTTGCGGTGCTGCACACACCCGAAGGATCGCCTCCCAAAGCCACTTGAGCGTCGCGCCGCCTTGAACCCCCTGGCGGCGCCCTCTGTGTTGCTTTAATCGATGATTTTGAGGCCAGTGGGGCAGCGCCGGCAAGCCAGCTCAATCGGGTCCGCGATCATCGTAAATCGCGCCTTAACCATATCGGCCAACGCTTCCTCCATCTGCGCCACGGCACCATGATGGTCATGCGATTTCCCGTACCGATTCTGGCGCTGTGCGCCCTTGCAGCAGCGCTGCCCGCGTCGGCTTCATTGCTCGATTATGTGGGCGAATGCGTACCCTTCGCGCGCGCGGTATCAGGTATCCAGATCCACGGTGACGCCTGGACGTGGTGGCAACAGGCGGAAGGCCGTTACGCGCGCGGCGCGACCCCCGCGACCGGCAGCGTTATCGTCTTCGCCAAAACGGCACGGTTGCCGCGCGGTCATGTCGCCGTCGTCAGCCGGGTGATCGACCGCCGTGTCGTCATGGTGACCCATGCCAATTGGTCAAGGCAAAATGGCGCGCGCGGGCATGTGGAGCAAGACGTGACGCTAACCGATGTGTCGGCGGACAATGATTGGAGCGCTGTCAAAGTCTGGTATCAAGACACTGCTGGGCTGGGCGCCACGACATACCCGATCTATGGATTCGTTCATGGTCGGCCGGTGACCGCGGCATCAGCCCCGGTCCGCCCCTCACCCGAACTAACGTCACCGCATCCCGACTATGTTGGCGCGCTCATCGACGCTTATCGCTGAAGCGATAGTGCCCGACTGTCAGGCAGGTACGCGGCGCATACGTGCCAGACTGTTCTCCAGCGCTTGCGGCGTGATCGATTCGCTCGCCGCGCTGGCGAAGTCGACATAGGCCAGTTCGTAATTGCCCCAGCGCCGCCCCTCAAACCACAGCGGTACAAACACGTTTTTGAGCGGCAAAAACTCGTTATGCCCAAGCTTCATCCGGTAACAGTTTAGCATCGCCGGCGCCGTGCTAGCGAGTGCACGACGCATGCAATCATCAAGACCCATCTGGCGCCGGTTGCGTGACCAGGTGTTGTTCCATTCCGGATCAGCTCCTTGCGGTTGCGACCGCAGGGTCAAGTGCGTCGGGAGATAGCCGTTGATATCGCTCACGACACAACCGATTGACCGTTCGACATCGCGCGTCACCCGATCCAGAATCGGGCGGATGTGCCGGTCGGCAAAATCGCAGAACCGCGTGCTATGCTGTTCGGGGTTCGTGCCCGGAATCAACCGATAATCGGTGTCAAACACATCATCGATGGCGATTTCGCCGCGGCGAATGGCGCCCTCGACCAACAAGGTCAGCTCACGACCGACAGCCACTGCGGCTTCGATCAAGGGGCTGTCGTCAATCGTGATGCCCGACCCCGCCAGCTGATCGAGCATCAGGTTGCAAGCGGTCTCCAGCCCCTCAAGCCGCCCGCGCGCCGCGCGCAATGCAAGCCCATTTTTACGCGTGGACTGCGCCGACAACGATAATCCTTCCTGCGCAGCGACGATGCTCCGGTGCATTTCGCGGTTGCATTCGGCGATACCATCGGTCTGCTCGTCCACCCGCGCGACGATGGTTTGGATATCGGCCACGGTATCGCGCAGCACAGCGAACCGCTCAGCGGCGGCTTGCTCCTCATTGGCCCCGGCTTTTATTTCATCCGTGAAGGCATTTGCCTGCACAACAAGCGCGCCGACGGTCCGGTCGATCTGCTGGGTTGCCTCGCGCGTGTGTTGCGCGAGCCGCTTCACTTCGGTGGCAACAACGGCAAATGCAGACCCCGCCTGCCCCGCGCGCGCAGCCTCAATAGCAGCATTGAGCGCAAGCATGTTGGTTTGCTGAGCAATTCCGCCGATCAGCTGGGACACGCCCTGCACACGCTCCAGCGCATCGGCCATTTGCGACAGCCGCGCGCTTAGCCGTTCGACCAAATCCGACACGGCGCCAAAGCTGGTGAAACTATCGGCAATCGCCGCTGCCCCCTCCCCCAATTGCTGCTTTGCCTGTTCGGACAGAATGCGCGCCTCGGCAATTGCGGTGGCCACCCGCGCATGATCGGCGGCAAGCGCATCCGCAACCAAGTCAAAGCCGTCAAGGTCGGCAATCGTCTGGTCGATCTGCTCGGACGCGATGGACACATGGCCGCCGACATCGGCGCACTCAATCACGAGCGCGCCGCACTGGCGCGCTACATCGGCGATGATCGCTTCGATACTCCCCCGACCTGTCACCCAACAAAGTGTAATCAATGACCCCTAATGGGACGTAAAGGCACCTGACGTCTGACTTTATTGCGTTAACCACGCTCGCCAAGACTTTGATCGCGAGTGGTTTTGTATGACTTGAAGATGCGCAAATCTTGCCCAAAATGCCCGCGATGACGATACTGGCTGCTGGTGCAGAGCGCGGATCTGGTGCACCCGGTCTGGGTGTAATTGCCTCCCCGGCCACTGCGCGCGTGCCACCACCGGCTAATGCGGCGCACATTACCGCCGCCGTTGCCCGGCAAATTGGAGCAGCGGGCACACCCGTCACCTATCGGTCGACCATCGCGACGCGCGCCGCACTTAGCAACGACAGCACCATTGCGCAGATCCGCGCACGCAGGCATGATCGCGGCATGTTCATAAACTTTCTCGACGAACTGCGCGCGGCCGGCATTCCCGCCAGCATGAAAGAACATTTGCTGTTGCTGGAGGCGTTGTCGGCGGAGGTGATCGACCGCACGCCCGACCAGTTTTACTACCTCTCCCGCGCGGTCTATGTGAAGGATGAGGGTCTGCTCGATCGCTTCGATCAGGTATTTGCAAAGGTATTCCGCGGCATCGCCACCAGCTTTGCAACGCAAGGCGCAGCCATTCCCGAAGAATGGCTGCGCGCGGTTGCCGAAAAATATCTGACGCCCGAAGAAATGGCCGCAATCAAGTCGCTCGGCACGTGGGACGAGATTATGGCGACGCTGAAGCAGCGGCTCGCCGAGCAACAGGGCCGACACGAGGGCGGCAACAAATGGGTCGGGACCAAGGGCACCTCGCCCTATGGCAATTCGGGCTATAATCCCGAAGGCGTGCGGATCGGCGGCGAGAGCAAGGAAAAGCGCGCGCTGAAAGTATGGGATCAGCGCGAGTTCCGCAATCTCGACAACACGCGCGAGCTGGGCACCCGCAACATCAAGATCGCGCTACGCCGCTTGCGCCGCTTCGCCCGCGAAGGGGCCGCCGACGAACTCGACATCGATGCGACGATCGATGGCACGGCGCGGCAAGGCTGGCTCGATGTCGTCATGCGGCCGGAGCGGCACAATGCGGTCAAGCTGTTGCTGTTCCTCGACGTCGGCGGTTCGATGGACCCATGGGTCAAGCTGTGCGAGGAGCTGTTCTCGGCAGCGACCACCGAATTCAAGAATCTCGAATTCTTCTACTTCCACAATTGCCCCTATGAAGGCGTGTGGAAGGACAATCGGCGGCGTTTCAGCGAACGGACGCCAATGTGGGATGTGCTCCACAAATATGGTCATGATTACAAGCTGGTGATCGTCGGCGATGCGTCGATGAGCCCGTATGAGATTACTCATCCCGGCGGCTCGGTTGAGCATTTCAACGAGGAATCGGGTGCGGTATGGCTCCACCGGCTGACCACAACTTACCCGGCGGCGGTGTGGCTCAACCCGATCCCCAGCGAACAATGGGGCTATTCACAATCGATCCGCATTGTCCGCGAACTGATGAACGACCGCATGTATCCGCTCACGCTGGCCGGATTAGATGAGGCGATGCGCGAGCTCACGCGAAAACGGTGAGCTGCGGTTTGATCGGCGTCAATGCCGCGCGCGACGAAACCGGCGACAGACACTTCGATCCTTTTGATCGGAGATACGCCATGACCATATTGTTCGACCAGCCCTTCATCGCGCTGGCACTGTTTGCGGTGTCGACCTTTGCGCTCGTGCTGGGCTATGTCAGCCTCACTGATCGCGATCCTGCCGCAGGCGACGACCCCAGCGCCTAGCCACAGGCTCGTTTCATCGCGCGCCCGATTCGCTTTGGCGCAAGCACGATTCCCGTCATTCGCAACTTGTGCGATAAAGCAGGGCACGGATTAAGGAGACGTTGGGGACCGCAGCAACATCGGGGGGCAGCATGAAGCAGGCACGCACGCGCCAACGCCATTCGCATCGTGATCGAGGGCCTTCGGTCGGCGGAAATGCGCTACAGCGACCGCCCGTGACGCCGCCTCGATCAAGCGAACGCAGCGCAATGCCGCTGCCGGTGGTGGATGAGCCACTGGTCGAAAACGGGGCGCCGCTCAGCCGCCAAAGCCGTCGTCAAGAGCGGCGAGCCCGGGCCAAGGCCGCGCGTCGGCGTGGGGTGCCGGTGGCTTTGGCACCGGTGGTGCCGACCGAAACGGCGGTGGCCAACGCGGACGATCCAGTAACCGAAGCCCTCACCCCGCTCGCTGCGCCGATCGTCCAACACTGCGAACAGGCGGCATCCGATCAGGAGCTCGCGCCGCTCCCGCGCCACAAGGCGCTTGCGAGGCCGCGTTCGCGGGCAATGATCATTCTCGACCGGCTGTTTCGCAGCCCCTTCCGCCGCCGTCCGATCGAAGCGCTTCCGCCAATCGACCAGCTCAAAATGCTGCGCGACGATCTGGCAACGGTGCAGACAACGATCGACCATTTGCTCGCGCAGGCAGTGGCGTCGGATTCCTAGGCGAGCCGACTGTTAGTCGCGGTAAAGCAGAAACGGTGCCCGTGCCGCTGTCCAAGCCTGTTCATCGGGTGCCACCATCGCATCAAGATCCCCCGGTGTCGCCGCCGCGTCATCAACCCACGCGCGCAATCCCGGCCCGCCATTGATGACGTCGATCGCCAGCTTGCCGAATTCATATTCATACGGGAAATCACGCCACAGAGCATAGTCGGGGCAAAGCGCCCGGATTGCCTTGAACGCCAGCGCCTGCACCCGCCAGGGGTGGAACGCCGCGTGATCATAGCCCGGCCCCTCGGCGTGAACATGGATGCCGTTGCATAGCTGCCCCATATGTTTGTGGAACGTCGGCTGGAACCAGATGTCGCGCAAGCGGCAGCCCGCCAGCCAGTCGGGCGCCAACCGCCGCATCTCGGCAATCACGGCCCGCGCATCAATATCAGGCGCGCCGAACAACTCCAGCGGGCGGGTGGTGCCCCGCCCTTCGGACAGCGTCGTCCCCTCCAGCATCACCGTGCCGGGATAGGCGCGCGCCATGTTGACGTTCGGCGCATTCGGGCTGGGGTTGATCCACACCCGCTCGACCGGCCAGCCATGGCCGGGGGAACTTTCAGGCGCCCACCCCTCCATGCCGATCACCCGGTAATCGACATCAAGCCGATAGTGCGCGATGAACCAATGGCCAAGCTCACCCAGCGTCAGCCCGTGGCGCATCGGCATGGGCCCGGCGCCGACAAAGCTCTCCCAACCGGGGCGCAGCGTCATACCCTCCACCGGCCGACCGACCGGATTGGGGCGGTCGAGCACCCACACCGACTTGCCATGCGCGGCCGCCGCTTCGATCACATAGAGCAATGTCGTCACAAAGGTGTAGATGCGCGTGCCCAGATCCTGAAGATCGACCAGCATGACATCGAATGTGCCCATCGACTGCCTGGTCGGGCGGCGGACTTCGCCATAAAGGCTAAAGACGGGGATATGGTAGATCGGGTCGGTGAAGTCGGGTGACTCCATCATATTGTCCTGCAAATCGCCCCGCACCCCGTGCTGCGGCCCGAACATCGCGGATATGTTCAGCCCGCAGGCGATCAGCGCGTCGAGGCTGTGGGTCAGGTCTGCCGTGACCGAGGCGGGATGCGCGAGCAGCGCCAAGCGCTTGCCCACCAGCGGCGCGCGCAGGTCGGGGTCGGCGAGCAGGCGATCGATTCCGAACTTCATGGGCGATCAGGTGCCGGGAGGGTCACGATAAAGCAATCCCGATTGTGAAAATCGGGCGGTCCCGGCGGGTGCGCGAGGGCAAAGTAATTGCGCGTGCCGTCCCGCGTTTCGATCACTGCGCTTAGGCCCAGTTGCCAGTCCGCCGCTGCCTCGACATCGGGTAAGCGCCAATGCGCGGTGAGCACTCCGCTCCCAAACACCCAGTGCAAGGGGCGCAGCGGCGCGGCGTCCGCTGCTGCCATTCCGTTGCGATACCCGCCAAAGCGATAAGCCGCCCATGCCCGCGACGGCGCCATGTTCAACTCGACATAGGCGGGATCGGCGCACTGCCCGATAAACGCTTCAAAGCAGCTATGCCGCCACAAACCATCCTGCCGCACGGGCGGGGCGGCGAGCGGCCAGCGCACATCGCCCAAGCAGCCATGACAGCTGTATCGCAGCGACAAGACATCGCCCGACCGCCACGCCCGCACCGCAATCGCGCTGATCGCGTCACTGGAATTGGCGGGATGGGGGATAAGGCAAAAGGACGGCACGATGCGGATACTATGAAATCGCGGCCGTGATCGCTACAGCGCGGTTCGCACATGGCAACGACCCTCCCCTCCCCGCCGAAGATCGGCATGGTATCGCTTGGCTGTCCCAAGAACCTGGTCGACAGCGAGCGGATCCTCACCAAGCTGCGCAGCGATGGCTATGCCTTGTCGTCGGACTATGCGGGCGCCGATGTGGTGCTGGTCAACACCTGCGGGTTCCTCGATTCGGCCAAGGAAGAATCGCTGGAGGCGATTGGCGAGGCGCTGGCCGAAAATGGCCGCGTCATCGTGACGGGGTGCATGGGCAAGGAAGCCGACGTCATCCGCGCCAAATTCCCCAATGTCCTCGCCGTCACGGGCGCGCATCAATATGAGGAAGTCGTCGGCGCGGTGCATGAGGCAGCCCCCATTGCCGCCAATGCCTTTCTGAACTTGGTCCCCGAAAGCGGGCTGAAGCTGACACCGCGCCATTACAGCTATTTGAAGATTTCCGAGGGGTGCAACCATCGCTGCGCCTTTTGCATCATCCCGTCGTTGCGCGGTGATCTGGTCAGCAGGCGGCCCGATGCAATCCTGCGCGAGGCGGAAAAGCTGGTCGCGGCGGGGACGCGCGAGCTGCTGGTCATCAGCCAGGATACATCGGCTTACGGCGTCGACATCCGCCACACCTCGCGTGAGTGGCACGGGCGCGAAGTGCGCGCGCATATGACCGATTTGGCGCGCGAGCTCGGGTCGCTGGGCACGCCGGACCATCCCGTCTGGGTGCGGCTGCACTATGTCTATCCCTATCCGCATGTCGATGCGGTGGTGCCGCTGATGGCAGCGGGGCTGGTGACGCCTTATCTCGACATCCCGTTCCAGCACGCCAGCCCCGCCGTGCTGCGCGCGATGAAGCGCCCCGCCAATGATGCCAAGGTGCTGGAGCGGATCAACAATTGGCGCAGCATTTGCCCCGACATCGCGATCCGATCGACCTTTGTCGTCGGTTTTCCCGGCGAGACCGATGATGATTTCGCCTATCTGATGGACTGGCTGGAGCAGGCCCGGCTCGACCGCGTCGGCGCGTTCCGGTTC
>DHHS01000086.1:12002-12254 GCA_002403415.1 Sphingomonas sp. UBA4766
CGCGTTCCGGTTCGAGCCGGTGGAGGGGGCAGCGGCCAACGCGCTGCCCGATCCGGTGCCGGAAGCGGTCAAGGAAGAACGCTATGCGCGGCTGATGGAACTCACCGCGCGGATTTCAGCGGAACGGCTTGCCGCCAAAATCGGGCGCACGCTCCCCGTCATCATCGATGCCGTGGATGGAGAAACGGGCGGTGCGACCGGGCGCAGCGAAGCGGACGCGCCCGAAATCGACGGCGAAGTCCATCTGCGCGA
>DHHS01000086.1:12554-19596 GCA_002403415.1 Sphingomonas sp. UBA4766
ACGGCGAAGTCCATCTGCGCGATGCCGGGCATCTGGCGCCGGGCGAAATCATTAGCGTCATTGTCGAGGACGCTGACGAACATGATCTTTACGGCGTGCCCACTGCCTGATCGTCGGGGCGCTCGCCCGGTTGCGGCTCGATACCATAGGGCGCGACGAGCGCCCAGACATGATCGGGGATCATCGCTTTCATCCGCCTCGGATGGGCGCGGCGCAAGTGGAGCACCGTCTCCACCGCCTTCATCTCGACACGGGCGCGCGCGAATTCCAACCCGCGCGGGCCAACTCGCGGCATCAGCCAGCCCATTACCCGCCGCATAAACCCCGGCATCCGCTGCAGCGGCAGCCCACCTGCCGCGCGCTCGGTGTTGACGATAAAGCCCTTCACCGCGCTGGCACGCTTCCCGTGACTTGCCAGCGGCGCCATCACCAGCTCATCACTGAGCAGGCCCACCAGCTCGTCCCCCCGCGCATTGCGCACGATCAGCCACTGATCGCCCTCGCCCGCCATATAACCCACGGTCACATCGGCAAGGACATTGGTGTAATCCACGCACGTCTTGCACGTCATCGGAAAGAAATCGGGCCGCAGATCGGCGAGCGGCAATTGCAGGAACGGAATCGCCCGCCGTCGCCCGTCGGCAAAGCGGAGTTCAACATGATAATCGGCACGAAACTCAAGATAGGTGATCGTCTCTGGCTCATCGGACAGCAGCGCCAGAAATTCGTGAAAATGCGCCGTCGTTGTATTGTCCGAACACGGTGTGCCGATGACGTAAAGCCGCTCAAACCCAAGCTCTGCCTCGATCCGGCGCAGCGCATAAACCTGGCAGGGAATGCCGATCACCGCGATCCGACGGTGGCCTGCAGCGCGCGCAGGCTCCAGCAACGCCAGCAGCGGCGCATAGCCCATTCGCATCCCGCGCACGCCCGCCATATCGGCCGCACGCGTGATGAGCACCGGCACCGGGCGCCAGCGGTCATCGGGGTCGGGGGCGATGGTCAACACTGCATCGACCGCGCCGCTTTCCAGCAATCGTTCAGCTATCCGGCTGGTGATGCCGCTCCACTGCGCACCGGGAAGCGGGGGCCGCAGCCGCGCTTTCACCATGCGCGTAAAGGGGCCGAAAAATAGCTCATCGCCACGCGCCGCATCCCGCGCACGGCCATGCACCTTCACCTCCATCGCTGGATAATCGGGCTTGATGAACTGGCACGCGGTGCCGCACCGCTTGGGGTCGCTGCTACGCGAAATGCCACAATCGGTGCACAGGCTGCGCGGCGGCGCCGGAGCGAAAGCGGGAGCAGCGGGGCTGGTGCGCTCGATCATCCCCTCCTCTTTTGCCCGGTCCGCCACGCACCAGCAATGGTCTAGCGCATCGCGAGCGAGCAGCTATGCTCCCGCGCGCGCCACACGGCTATAGAGGATTTTGATGACCCGCCCTTTCCTGATCGTCGCGACACTCGCGCTGGCCGCTGCGCCGGTGAAACTTTGCGCGCAGGCAATTACCCCTGCCGAAGCCACACAGATCGACAAAATCGTTGCGACCAACCTTGCGCGCAGCGGCGTCCCATCCGCCTCAGTCGCGATCGTGCGTGGCGGGCAGATTGTCTTTGCCAAGGCCTATGGCAAGCAATCCGAAACGCGCCCGACCGCCAGCGCCGACCTCCCCTATCAAATCGCGTCGGTGTCGAAACAATTCACCGCTGCCGCGCTACAAATACTTGAAAATGAAGGCAAACTGAGCCTTGACGACAAGGTTGCGAAATATTTCCCCGACATTTCCGGCGCGGACAAGATCGCGCTGCGCCAATTGCTCAGCCATACATCAGGGCTGCAGGATTACTGGCCGCAGGATTACAGCTTTGCCGACATGGCCAAGCCAACCACGCCGCAGGCGATTGTCGATCGCTGGGCAAAGAAGCCGCTCGATTTCGAGCCGGGCACTCAGTGGCAGTATTCGAACACCGGCTATGTCGTAGCGGGGATGATTATCGAAAAGGTCACGGGGATGCCGCTGCTCGCCTTCCTCGACGCGCGTATCTTTAAGCCGCTGGGGATGAGCGCAATCAGTCAGGATGACGCAATCGGTGCTTCCTATCCGCAGGGATATCAACGCTTTGCGCTCGGCCCGGTGCGGGTCGAGCGGCCAGCGGCGCGCGGCTGGCTGTATGCGGCGGGCGAGTTATCGATGACGGCGCGCGATCTGGCGAAGTGGAACATCGCGCGGATCAATCGCACGCTCCTCCCGCCCGAGGATTGGGCGGAGCAGGAAGCGCCGGTGCGGCTGTCGGATGGCAGCAGCAATGGTTATGGGCTTGGGGTGTTCGCGGGCGTGGCGGACGGGCGGCGCTACATCGAACATTCGGGCGAAGCGGTTGGTTTTCTCTCGGAAAACATCGTTTATCCCGATCAACGGGCGGCCATTACAGTATTTGTGAACGCCGATTTCTCCGACGCTTTCGCCAATATCGCACAGCAAGTGACTAAGGTGGTGCTCCCGACGCCGACCGACACGGCTTATGCCGCGACGACGGCGGCGGCGCGGGACTTGTTCGACCAGTTGCGCGGCGGGACGCTCAACCGCAAGATTTTGACCGACAACGCCAATTATTACTTCACGCCGATCGCGCTTGGCGATTATAAGGCAAGTCTGACTCCGCTGGGCAATCCGAAATCGTTCGATCTGGTCCGGCGTCCGCGGCTGCGCGGCGGGTTCGTCAATCGCAATTACCGCGTCACCTACCCCAATGGGCGGACACTCAACATCATCACCTATAGCGAAGTCGGCGACAACGGACGGTTCGAACAATTTTTGGTGCAGCCTGGCGAATGATTGACTTCACCCCCCTGCTCCAGCCCGATCGCGGGCAGCCCGCGCGCCTGATCGATGTCGTGCACCCCAATGATTTTGCCGGATGGCTGAGCAACCAGCCGCCGCGCGTGCGCGCGCTGCTGGCAGCGCAAAGGATTACCGGCAAGGCAGGGGACAAGGCGATCCTGCCCGGTGACGCCGCCGATGACTGGTCAGCGTTGCTCGTGTGTAATGAGGCCGCGACATCGCCGTGGCGAATCGCGTCGCAGGCGGAAATTTTGCCTGAAGGAACCTACCGGCTGCGCGCCGGCCCGGTGGGGGCTGCCGGGCTTGGCTGGCTGCTCAGCCAGCACCGGTTCGAGCGTTACCGGGGCAGCGATGCGGGCGGGCCGCGCGTGCTGCTCTCCGCCGAACCCGCACGGATTGCCGAGACGGTGCAGTTGGCGCGTGCAACCGCTGTCGTGCGCGATCTTGTCAATACCGGCGCGTCGGACCTGGGTCCAGCCGAGCTGGAGGCGGAGGCAGTCGCCCTTGCCGCGCGCTTTGGCGCGACGCTGTCGGTTGTGCGCGGCGATGCCCTGGTCACCGGCTATCCGATGATCCACACCGTTGGCCAAGCCGCCAGCCGCGAACGCGCCCCCCGGCTGATCGAACTGGAATGGGGCGATCCCGCGCATCCGCGCGTCGCGATCATCGGCAAGGGCGTTTGCTTTGATTCCGGCGGGCTGGACATCAAGCCGTCATCAGGGATGCGGCTGATGAAAAAAGATATGGGGGGAGCGGCGCACGCGCTCGCGCTGGCCGAGCTCGTGATGGCAAGCGGGCTGGCGGTGCGGCTCCACATGCTGATCCCGGCGGTGGAAAATGCGATTGCGAGCAATGCTTTTCGCCCCGGCGACGTGCTGCGCACGCGGGCCGGGATGACGGTTGAGAACACCAATACCGATGCCGAAGGGCGGCTGATCCTGGGCGATGCGCTGACCCGCGCGGGCGAGGCGAAGCCGGGGCTGATCCTCGATTTTGCGACGCTTACCGGCGCGGCGCGGGTGGCGCTGGGGCCGGATTTACCCGCGCTGTTCGCCAATGACACAACGCTTGCCGCCGATCTGATCGCGGCGGGTGGCGTCGTGCATGACCCGCTGTGGCAATTGCCGCTATGGGATGGATATGACGAGATGCTGAAATCTGACATTGCCGACATGGTGAACGCACCCGATGGCGGCTTTGCAGGTGCGATTACCGCCGCGCTCTTTCTGCACCGGTTTGTGCCTATGGCCACGCCTTGGGCGCATATCGACACCTTTGCCTGGCGCGCGACCGCAAAACCTGGACGTCCCAAGGGAGGCGAGGCACTAGGCCTGCGCGCTGCATGGGCGGTGCTGCGCGCGCGCTTTGGCGGCTGAACGCGCCAATTTGAGACAGACGCGCCACATTACCGAGCCGAAATTTGCATTTTCCCGAGCAACCGTAGTAACAAATTTTTAAGGCTATCGATAATTCGGCCCGCATGCACGGCTAGCCAGGGCTAAAGGGGAGAGTTCATGACCGTTGTGATTTCCGGCTCGCGCACGCAGCAATTTCCCTTGGTGCCGACCTAGATACCGATGGTCAGTTTGATCCCGGCGAAATGGTGCGCGTCATTCTGCGTATCACCAACACCGGAACGACCAATGCGACGGGTGTAAGCGCGAGCGACCCATTCAACGGGACCACGCTGGTCCCCAATTCGGTGCGGATCACCCCGATTGCGGTCAACGACAGCTTCAACATCACCGGCAACACGCCAATCACCTTCACTGCGGCCCAATTGCTGGGCAATGACCTTGATCCGCTCGGCAATATCGCCACCCTGACCGTTACGGCGGTGGGCGGCGCGACCAACGGCAGCATTGTCAACAATGGCAACGGCACTTTCACCTTTACGCCGACGACGGGGCTCGACATTGGTCAGACCGCCAGCTTCAACTACACGATCACCGACCAGGAAGGGTTGACTAACGTCAGCGGGTTTAACGGCGTGGTGACGCTGAACGTCACTGACGTTGTCTGGCACGTCGACAGCGCTTACACCGGCGCCAATGGGGTATCGGACGGGTCGTTCCTGCGCCCGTTCACCTCGCTGACCGAACTCAACGGCGTCACCGGCGACGGCACCACCGGTGATGACGTCGATTCGGCGAACGAAGCGATCTTCATCAACAACCGCGGCAGCAACTATGCCGCCGGCATTGTGCTGGAGACGGGGCAACGGCTGTTCGGCGATGGCCTAGCGCTCACGGTCAACGGCACCACACTCGGCGTCAGTGCGAGCAATTCGACGATCAACTTTGGCACAGGCAACGGCATCACGCTTGCCAGCAACAATACCATTGGTGGGATCAGCCTGAATGGCACAGCAGCGGGCGGCACCGGCATCATCGACAGCGGCGCAACCGTTGGCACGCTGACCATCAGCGGCACAAGCATTTCGGGCACCGGCCGGGCGCTCGCGATCCAAAATGGCGGTGCGCTGAACGCGTCATTCGATACGCTCAGCTCTACTGGGTCAAGCACCCAGGGTGTGCTCATCAGCGGCGGCGCGACGGGCACGTTGACGGCAACGTCGGGCACGATCAGCAATTCAACGAGCTTCGGTTTTCAGCTTGGCACATCAACAGGCGGCACCGGTGGAACGATCAATGTCACCTATGCGGGGGCAATTTCGCAAGCGGGCGCGGCAGCAGCGGCCGTCCGCGGGCGCACCGGCGGCACCGCCACATTCTCCGGCGCCATCTCCGATACTGCCGGTGGCACTTCAAGCCAGATCGATGTGGCCAACAACACCGGCGGAACAGTGAATTTCACTGGATCGGTTAACGTCGCAACAACGTCGCAGACCGCAGTTTCGCTGACCAACAATGGTGGCACGACGATCAATTTCAACACGACCGGCACAGGCCTCGACATTGTGACGACGGCCGGTGGCACGGGCCTGTCGGCGACTGGTGGCGGCACGGTGAACATCACTGGCGCTGGCAACAGCGTCAGCACAGGCAACGGCACCGCAATCAACATCGCGAATACGACGATCGGTGGCAGCGGCGTTCGCTTTGACTCAGTAAACACCACCGGCGCGGCGAGCGGCATCATCCTCAACACCACTGGCGCGGGCACCTTTACCGTAAGCGGCACCGGCGGCGCCAATACCGGCGGCACCATTGCCAATTCGACGGGCGCAGCGGGCGTGCTGCTCACCAGCACCGGCCCGGTCAGCCTGACTGGCCTGTCGGTAACCGGCAGCGCCAACGACGGTCTCAACGGCACGACGGTAAACGGCTTGACGCTGTCGGGCGTGACGATCAGCAACAACGGCAATGCCGCCAACGAGCGCGGTGTCTATGTCAACGGCCTGACCGGCACCGCGACGATCACCGGATCGACTTTCAGCGGCAACGCCGACCACAACGTCAATCTCATCAACAACGGCGGCACGCTGAACTTGACGGTCGCGACGTCGACCTTCAGCAATTCGAACAATGCTACCACCGGCAATGATGGCCTTTTGCTCGAATCGAACGGCACGGCCATCACCACGGCCAGCATCACCGGATCGACCTTCAACAATAACCGCGGCGATCATTTCCAGTTCGCCACCAACGGCACCGGCGGAGCTTCGGGTTCGCAAAACAACCTGACGTTCAGCGGCAATACGCTGACCACGACGGACTCGACCAATATTCTGGGCGGAGGCGTGACGATCAGCCCGTCGGGTGGGGATGATCTGATCGCGGCGATCAACAACAACACCATCACCGGCACTGTCTCCGGCGCGGCGATCAACCTTGTCGGCGTGTCGACCATCAGCGGCGGCAACATCCAGGCGACAATCCAGGGCAACAACATCGGCACCGCCGGCGTCGCCAATTCGGGCACATCGGGCGGCGCCTTTGGCATCAATGCCGAAGTCAATGGTAACGGCATCGTCACCACGCTGATCAACAACAACATCGTGCGCGAAGTCAGCGGCAGTTTCGGCATCGCCGCGACCGCGCGCGCGGGGACCGGGACTGGCGGGACGCTGAACGCGACGATCACCGGCAACACCGTCACCGCGACCGCGACCACCGGCTTGATCAACGGGATCAACGTGACGGCGGGTGTTTCGACCGGCGGGGATCGTGAGGTGCTGAACGCCCAGATTTCGGGCAACACGATCAACGCCGGCCTCACCACAAACATCCGGGTCC
>DHHS01000083.1 GCA_002403415.1 Sphingomonas sp. UBA4766
CCAATTTTACTGGAGATCTTATGCGAGCTGCCAAAATGCTTTTCGCCATTCCTGCGGCCATCGTCGCGGCTACCATTGCGCATGCCGCCGCCCCGATTGCGGTGGGGGCAAAGGTGCCCGCCAATTTCGCTGCCATCGATGCCGCAGGTAAGCCGCGCGACTTTGCCTCGATCGCGGGCAAAAAGGGCACGGTGCTGATCTTCTTCCGCTCGGCATCGTGGTGCCCCTATTGCCAGGCGCAGTTGAAGGATGTCCGTGCCCTGCCCGCAGAGCTGGCCAAGCGCGGCTATACGCTGGCGGCGATCAGCTATGACTCGCATGAAAAGCTGGCTGACTTCGCGGGCCGCCAGTCGGTCAACTATACCTTGTTGTCGGACAAGGACTCAAAGATGATCGACGCATTCGGCTTGCGCGATCCCGCCTATGCCAAGGGCAATTTTGCCTATGGCGTGCCCCGGTCGACGGTGCTTGTCATCGATGCCAAGGGCGTGGTTCGCCACAAGCTGTCGACCGATGATTACAAGGTGCGCCCCAATAACGCCGCGATCCTGGCAGCGGTCGACGCACGCTGAATCCAGCCCTGATCCCGGCGGCGACCCCGCCGGGACCAACGGTTATCGCTTTGCGGTTCTGCGCCTTGCCCTTGATGCCGCAGGCTTCGTGCCGCTTGCGCGCGGGGCGGACGCAAGCGATTTCGGCACGACTGCCATAGTCCAGTCCGCCTCGGGCCGCAGATATTTCGCCGCGACTTGCTGAAGAATGGCGGGCGTCAGGGCAGAAATGTCGCGCGCCAGGGTACGGATCGCGTCGATCCTTTCCGGCTGGTAACTGGCCCATTCAAGCTGGCTGAACCAGAAGGTATTCCCGGTTGAGGTCCGCGCGACCAGTTGCAGATAGGGCGCGACTGCCCGCCGCAGTTCGTCGGCCTCCAGCGGGCGTGCGACCAGATCGGCTGCAATTTCCCGGGCAAGCTTGAAAAAGAAATCGACCTTGTCCGGCGGCACTTGCCCGACGGCGAGCACCCGGCCTCCACTCGGCAATCCAACCGGCCAGCTGCTCGACACGCTGGGGCTGTAACTCGCGCCTGCTTCCGACCGCAGCCGGTCGAACAGCCGGTCGTTGAACACCTGCGCCAGCACGTCGAGCCGTCGGCTGTCGCTGATGCCCGCAACGCCGCCGCCGGTGGGCCAGGCGATCACCGCAACCGCCTGATTGGTGGGGCCGTCGTGAGTGCGCATTACCGGCTGGGCGGTGTGTTTAGGGAAAGTAACGGGCGGGGCGGCGGCGTTGCTCGCGGCGCGCGGGCCAAGCGCACCGATACTGCGCGCGACCGCAGTAATTGCGTCATCGGCCGCAACATCGCCGAAGACCTGCACCTCGACCGGCCCAGATTTGAGAAGTGGCTCCCAAAGCGCCCGAAACTGCGCCGGGGTGGTCGCGGCGATCTGCGCGCGTGAGGGTGTTGACCAGCGCGGATCGTCGCCGTGCAGCAACCCTTCCAAATCGCGACCGAGCACCGAGCCGGGTGAGGCCGTATATCCGTCATAAGCCGTGGTCGCCAGCGCCCGCGCCCGCGCCAGCGGATTGGGATCCCACCCCGGCGCAGCCAACTTGGCGGCAATCAGGGTAAGCTGATCGGACAGATCGGCAGCCGATGTCGTCGATCCGATAACGAACGCATCGTCATCAATTGCAAAGTCGAGATCGATCCGGCGCCCAGAGGTCAGCCGGTCGAGCTCCTCCTGCCCCAGATCGCCGATCCCGCTCGAAATCAACGCGAGCGGTGCGGCCCATGCCGCACTGGCGCGCGTGACAGGAAGCGCGCTATAGCCCCCGCCAAAGCGTACCCGCACATAAACCCGGCCCGCTTCGGACGTATTTGAAAACACCATCATCCGCGCGCCGTTGGAAAATTCGACCGTTTCCATGCCCAGGTCGGTAATCGCCTTGCGACTGACAATCGTAGCGGGTGCACCAAGCTTGGGCAGCGCCGAAAAATCGACATCACGAACCGCGCGCCGCTGCGCCGCGACGCGCGACACATCGGCCTTCAGCACGGCAGCAAGCTTGGCGGCGGCCTGCGGATCGGCGGTGCGTGCATTGACGACGGCGTGGATCGCTGCGCCCACGAACACGCGCTTGGTCGAGGCCAGCAACGCTGCGGCGCTAAACATGCCCTTGGCGCGTGCACTCGTGAAAATCTCATAGGCGGTTTGCGCGGTCGTCACGGTTTCGGCGATGTCAATCGCCTCGACCAGGTCATCGGCTTGTTTCGCGCCCGGCTCGGCGGCGGCCGTTTCGACCTGGGTTTTGAGCGCGGTGTCGAATTCGGCAAGCTCACGGTCAATTTCGGCTTGGGAGGCTGGCTTTGCCTGCGCATCGGCGATAACGGCGCGCACATCGGTCAACGCCGATGCCCAATCATCACCGATCGGCAGCACATTGACAAAAGTGCCATTGGCCGACCGCGCGAGATCGTCGAGCGAAACGGTCGCGCTGATGAAGCTGCCCCCGCTGCGCGCGCGCGTTTCCAGCCGCCGATTGATGAGCCGAAGCGCGAGCGTGTCGACCATGCGCTTTTGATTGAACAAGACGGTATCGTCCCGGTAAACCCAGGGACGCATAACCGCAAAACCGACAATCGCCGGGATCGACGGTTCGGTGATGACAACCGGCCTCGGCGCGGGCTTTGGCGTGCCGAAATCGGGATCGGGCGGATTTTGGCCCTTGCCCTGCCAGTCCGAAAAATTCTTCTTTATCAACCGTTCGAACAGCGCCGGGTCAAGATCGCCCACAATCACAACCACGGCGCGCTCGGGCCGATACCAGCGTTCGTGAAAGCCGCGCACATCGGCGGCGGTTGCCGCCTCCAGCGTCTTGATCGTGCCAATCGGCGAACGATCGGCAATCGGCTGGCCGGCAAAAAAAGCGCTACGGACAGCGTCGGAATAGCGCGACTGCGCGCCAGGCTGCTCGCGCTGTTCGGCCAGCACCACCGGGCGTTCGGCATCAAGCGTCGCAGGCGTAATCAACGGTTGCGCCATCATGCCCGCCAGAATGTGGAGGCTTTCATCAAGCGCCTGTTCGGTGGCGCCGGGCAGGTCGAGCTTGTAACTCGTACTTGTAAAACCCGTTTGCGCGTTCGTATCCGATCCAAAGGTCGTGCCCAGCCGTTGCCAGATGCGCTTGGCCTCGCCATCGGCAACATAGACGGAGCTACGAAACGTCAGATGTTCGAGCAGATGGGCAAAACCGCGTTCATGCCCACGCTCATAAAGCGACCCAGCATCGATCCGCACACGCACCGCGACCTGGCCCGGCGGCACGCCGTTGCGCCGAAACGCATAGCGCAGGCCATTCGGCAAAGTGCCAAAGCGCCAAGCAGGATCAGGGGTAATATCGCTACCCTTATAGAGCCAGCCCGGCTCTGCCGCATGCTCCGACACAGCGGCGGGAGCGAGCGGGCGCGCTGCTTGATCGCGGGCGAGCGCACCGCCTGCCAAAGCCATGATTGCAATAAGGGCGAGCGCGCGCCGCAGCGCAGCAAAGGAACGTTTCATGCCAAGGGTGTAGCGAGCAGGCGACGCAAGCGCCAGCAGCCATTATTGCGGGGGCGGCGCCCCACCCCCCTTGATTACGCCCGATTGTGCCATGATTTCGTCGCAAGCTGCGGGTAGCGACCTATTCGACTCGTGCGGAAAGGGGGCACCGCTCTGCGCGTTCAACAGTGGGTGACCAGATGATGACGACCGACACCGCAACATCGCGCCACGCCGCCGCGCCGCGACGCGCCGACGAACCGCCCGCCGGATTTGTGCCCGATCTCAACATCATTTCCGGCGCTCCACGCGAAGGCGATGCGATGGTCGCAGAGCGTGGTCGCCCGTTTATCATCACATTGGGCAAGGCGCTGCGCGGTCTGTTCGACCGGTTGATCGGTGCCTCCTCGCTGGTGCCGACAACACCGGTGCTCGATGTGCGCGACTTTCCCTGGACGGCGGTGTTGCGCGACAGTTGGCAGGCAATCCGGGCCGAGGCCGAGTCGGTGGCGCTGCGCGGCTCGGCTGCGCCCTCGCTCGCGACGATTTCGCCCGATCATCGCTCGATTGCGGAGGTGAACAAGTGGCGATCCTATTTCCTGGTCGGCTATGGCTATCCGATCGAGGAAAATCTGGCGCGTTGCCCGCACACGGCGGCGGTTATCGAGCGGATTCCAGGCCTGAACAGCGCGTTTTTCTCGATTTTGGCGCCCGGCACCCACATCCCTGACCACCGCGGCGTGACCAAGGGGCTGATTACCTGCCACCTCGGGCTGGTGGTGCCATCGGACGGTGATGTGCGGATGCGCGTGCACGACCGCATCGTGCGCTGGGCGGAGGGGGAAACCCTGGTGTTCGACGACACCTATCGCCACGAAGTGTGGAACGACACCAGCGGCACCCGCGTCGTCTTGCTGATCCAAATCGAACGGCCGCTGCGCCAACCGGGCAAGTGGTTTGCCGATTTCTTCATGGGCTTTGTCCGCCGATCCGCCTTTGTTCAGGAAGCGCGCGAAAACATCCACCGCTGGAATAGCGCAATCGCCCAGCTCGACGGATGAGGGATAAGCGGGGGCTTGATCGCGCGATCCGCACCCCCACATGCAGACCATGCTGATCGAAACCGAAACCACGCCTAATCCGGCAACGCTCAAATTCCTGCCCGGTCGCGCCGTTATGGCGGGCGGCGGAACGCGCGATTTTGCCTCCCCCGAAGCCGCCGACGCATCACCGCTGGCGGCTGCGCTCTTTGGCCTGGGCGACGTGACCGGGGTGTTTTTCGGCGGCGATTTCATTTCGGTCACCGCCGCACCCGGCACCGACTGGTCCGGACTAAAGCCAGATGTACTCGCGGTGCTCATTGATCATTTCGTCGCCAACATGCCGCTGTTCGCGCCGGGCAGTGCCGCCGAAATCAGTGTACCGAGCGAACATGAGCTAACCGACGATCCGGCCGATGCGGACATTATCGACCAGATCAAGGATTTGATCGCCACCCGCATTCGCCCGGCCGTGCAGGGCGATGGCGGCGATATTGCCTATCGCGGGTTCGACAAGGGCAAGGTCTATCTGAGCATGCACGGCGCCTGCGCTGGTTGCCCAAGCTCGACCGCAACGCTCAAAAACGGCATTGAGCAATTGCTTCGCTATTATGTGCCCGAAGTGACCGAGGTTCGTGCGGTCTAACCGCGCACGGCATTGTGACGCAACTGTTCCGGGGGGACTCTAACCATGGGTGACAAGCTCAGCGATAGCGCGCTCGACGCGATTTTTCGCACCGCACGCACGGCCAATGGCTATACTGACGCGCCCGTCACGCCCGCTGATGTCGCGGCGATCTGGGACCTCATGAAATTCGGCCCGACCTCGGCCAATCAAATGCCTGCGCGTTTTGTCTGGTGCTTGTCTGCCGAGGCACGCGACCGGCTTGCAGCACACGCCAGTGGCACCAACGCCGCCAAGATCCGCGCAGCCCCCGCCGCCGTCATCATCGCAACCGACGAGAATTTTCACGAACATCTGCCCGAACTCTTCCCGCATGCCGACGCCAAAAGCTGGTTCGAGGGCAATTTGCCACTGCGCCAGCAATCGGCGATGCGTAACGCGACACTTCAGGGTGCCTATTTCATCATTGCCGCGCGCGCGCTTGGCTGGGATGTCGGACCGATGTCAGGGTTCAATAATGCTGCCGTCGACGCCGCGTTTCTGGCCGATACCCCTGCGGTCAAATCCAATTTCATCGCGACGTTCGGCGTGGCTGACCCTGCGACGATTTTCCCGCGCTCACCCCGCCCCGACTTTGCCCGCTTCAATCGCTACGCCTGAACGCGCCGCACCGCGAACGCCTGCGCCATGAACGTCGATCTGTTCGACTTCTCCCTGCCGGAGGCGAGCATCGCGCTGCGTCCCGCCCACCCGCGCGACAGCGCGCGGATGTTGGTGCTCGACGGCGCGGCACAGCGCGATGCGCTGGTCCGCAATTTGCCAGCCGCGCTCCGCCCCGGCGACATGCTGGTGTTCAACGACACCCGCGTCATCCCGGCGCAGCTTGAGGGACGGCGTGGCAATGCGCGGATCGGCGCGACGCTCCACAAGCGTGAAGGGGTGCGGCGCTGGCGCGCGTTCATCCGCAACGGACGGCGGCTGCGCGAGGGCGATGTGATCGACTTTGGTTCAGGCGTTTCGGCCACCGCGCAAGCGCGCGAGGATGACGGCAGCTTCGCGCTCGACTTTGCGGGCGACACGCCGGTGGAACTGTTGCTGGAAGCGGCAGGCACGATGCCGCTGCCCCCTTACATCGCCTCGCGCCGAGCGATCGATGCGCGCGATGCCGACGATTACCAGACGATGTTCGCCGCCGAAGCAGGCGCGGTCGCCGCCCCGACCGCCGCGCTTCATTTCACGCCGAGGCTGTTGGCCGCCCTTGCCGCTGCGGGAATTGAGCACGCAACCCTGACGCTGCATGTCGGCGCGGGCACTTTCCTCCCCGTCAAGGCGCGCGACACCGCCGACCACCGGATGCACGCCGAATGGGGTCGGATTGATGCGGCCACCGCCGACCGGCTCAACGGTGCGCGCGCGCGCGGCGGGCGGGTGATTGCGGTGGGCACCACGTCGCTGCGGCTGTTGGAAAGCGCGGCGGACCCGGACGGCATTATCCGCCCGTTTGAGGGCGACACCGCGATCTTCATTACGCCCGGCTATCGCTTTTGCGGGATTGACGGGCTGATGACCAATTTCCACTTGCCGCGCTCGACGCTGTTCATGCTCGTCTCGGCGTTGATGGGCGTGGAACGAATGCAAGCGGCCTATGCTCATGCGATTGGCGCGGGCTATCGCTTTTACAGCTATGGCGATGCGTCGTTGTTGCTGCCATAGGGTGATCGGCGGCGCGGCACCCCGGCTTTGCGTGCGCCACTTCTGACGCTATGGCATCGCTTCGCCGCTCAGGAAGCGGCTTGGGGGTCCGGGATGCGCTTGCTGTTGATTGCCATATTTGCCGCGTGGGCAACGCCGCTTGCCGCCCAGCAGTCGCCCGACCCCAACATCGTGCCCACCGCGCCACCGCGCGATCAACCGCCCAGCCCGACGATCTTTGCCGAACCCGTCGCATTGTTCATCGCCGCCTGCGATGCGAACGGCGACGCGGTGGTGACACCGGCCGAACTGACACCCTGCGTCGCGCGCAGCTACCCGCCTGCTGGCGGTGCCGCGCCCGAGTCGATCGGTTATATCCAGTTTGCCGATTGGGCCGAACGCTGGCTGGGGGACCGCAATGCGTTGCCCAGCCCGTTTGAGACCGACAGCGACGCCGACAACCGGATCACGCTGGCCGAATTGCAGGCGCAATTCGCGAAGACCTTTACCCGGTTCGATCGCGACAAAAACGGCGCGGTGAAGCGCAGCGAGCTGCTGACCCTCGACAGCGGGCGCGGTCTCGGAGGCGGAGGCGCGGGTCAGCGACCCGGCGGCGATCAGCGGCGGCGGCGATGAGCGCGCCGATGCCCGACGCCGGGGTGGTCACACCGCGTTACAAGCTGATTATCTTCGACTTTGACGGGACGCTGGCTGACAGCGGCGACTGGTTCCTGTCGATCGCCGATGACCTCGCCGACCGGTTCCGCTTTCGTCATGTCGCGCCCGACGAGATTGAGGGCTTGCGCGGGCACACCACCCGCGAAGTGATCCGTTATCTTGGCATTCCACGCTGGAAACTGCCGATCATCGCGCGCCATCTCCACAAGCGGCTTGCCAGTGAGACGCACAAGATCACGCTGTTCGGCGGGGTGGAGGCAATGCTCGCCGCGCTGCAGTCGGCGGGCGTACGGCTCGCGCTCGTCACCTCCAATGCGGAGGAGAATGCGCGCGCCATCCTGGGCCCTGAGAATATGGCGCGGTTCGAACAGGTGGAATGCGGCGCGTCGCTATTCGGCAAGGCGCCGCGCTATCGCCGGGTGCTCAAGCGCGCCGGGCTGATAGCGGGCGACATCCTGTCGGTCGGCGACGAAACCCGCGACATCACGGCCGCGCGCAAGGTTGGGATTGATGCTGCCGCCGTGCTGTGGGGCTATGCGCGCCGCGACGCACTGACCGCGCTTGACCCGCAATTGCTGTTCGACAGCCCCGACGATGTGATTGCGTCGGTGCTGGGCGCGAGGGGTTAAGCGCGTGGCTGGACGCTTTGCCTTCACGATCGCGGCCACCGACGGCAAGGCGCGCACCGGGACGATCGAGATGGCGCGTGGCACCATCCGCACCCCTGCTTTCATGCCGGTGGGCACGGCCGCCACCGTCAAGGCAATGAAGCCCGGCGATGTTCGCGCGACCGGCGCCGACATCATTCTGGGCAATACCTATCACCTGATGCTGCGGCCCGGCGCCGAGCGGGTGGCGCGGCTGGGCGGCTTGCACGATTTCATGCGCTGGGACCGCCCGATCCTGACCGATAGCGGCGGTTATCAGGTGATGAGCCTTGCGGACCTCACCACCCGGACCGAAGATGGCGTGACGTTCAAGAGCCATCTCGACGGGTCGCGTCACATGCTCAGCCCGGAACGCTCGATCGAGATTCAGCGGCTGCTCGATTCCGACATCATCATGGCGTTTGACGAGCTGGTGCCGACCACAGCCCCGCGCGAGGTTCAACACGCCGCCATGATGCGCTCGATGCGGTGGGCAGGCCGCTCGCGCACTGCCTTTGATGCAGGCGGCGACCACGCAACGCGCGCGGCGATTTTCGGTATTCAGCAGGGCGCGCTGGACCAGATGATGCGGCTGGAATCGGCGCAAGCGCTGATCGAGATCGGGTTCGATGGTTATGCAGTGGGCGGGCTCGCCGTGGGCGAGGGACAGGAAGCGATGTTTGGCTGTCTCGATTTCGCGCCGGGGCAATTGCCGGTGGACAAGCCGCGCTACCTTATGGGGGTGGGTAAGCCCGACGACATTGTTGGCGCGGTCGAACGCGGCATCGACATGTTCGATTGCGTGCTGCCCACCCGCTCGGGCCGGACGGGGCAGGCCTTTACCCGCGCCGGGCCGATCAACATCCGAAACGCCCGGTTTGCCGAGGATCGGGGGCCAGTTGACCCCGAATGCGCCTGCCCGGTTTGCGCGCAGTTCAGCCGTGCTTACCTCCACCACCTGGTCCGCGCGGGCGAGATCCTGGGGGCGATGCTGATGACCGAGCATAATCTGTTCTTTTATCAGGCGTTAATGGCCGATTTGCGTGCGGCAATCGCCGCAGGAGGATTGAAGCACTTTGCCGATGCCTTTCGTTCAGCCTATGCTGGAGCGCCAAAGGAGTAATGATGGTGAGCGACACCCCACACGAAATGAACGAAATCGAAGAAGCCGCCCATGCGGCCAAGCGCGTCGCCGCCGCCGCTGACGAAAACGCAGCGGAGACCAAGAGCAACTGGCCGGTATCGGCCATCGCGATTGGCGTCGGCGTCGGTTCCGCAGCGCTCGCCGCTGCCCTGCTTTATGCGACCAGCACGCGCAAACCGAAATAGCCAACGCCGCGTTGGTGATTGACAGGCGCAATACAGCCGCGCCAAGCTAAGCCACCATTTTTGCGGAGAGCCAGCCCGATGCGTTTTTTCCATGCCGCCCTGTTGGTCAGCGTTGCGGCCATCCCGCTTGCCGCCCATGCCGCCCCCAAAAAGGCGCGCGCGCAGGCACCCGCGGCCGCCCCAGCCATCGCGGTCAAGCCGCTGGCCTATACCGAACGCACGCTCGGCAACGGGCTGAAGGTTTACGCGATTCGCGACACTTCCACCGCCACCGTTGCGGTGCATGTGTGGTATAATGTCGGGTCAAAGGATGATCCAAAAGGCCGATCGGGCTTTGCGCACATGTTTGAACATCTGATGTTCAAGGCAACGCGCAATCTGGTGCCCGAACAGTTCGACCGGCTGACCGAAGATGTGGGCGGCTTTAACAATGCCTCGACTGCCGATGATTACACCAATTATTTCGAAACCGTGCCGGCCAATCACCTCGAACGTCTGCTGTTCGCCGAAGCCGACCGGATGGCGACTTTGGTGGTGGAGCCCAAGAGCTTCGCGTCTGAACGCGATGTGGTGAAGGAAGAATTGCGGCTGCGCGTGCTTGCCCCACCCTATGGCAAGTTGTTTGCGCTCTATTTCCCAGAAATTTCCTATACCACCCATCCCTATGCCCGGCCCGGCATTGGCAGCCTTGATGATCTGCAGGCCGCCTCGATCGACGATGTCCGCGCGTTCCACGCCACCTATTACCGGCCTGACAATGCCGTGCTGGTGGTGGCGGGCAATTTCGACGAGAAACAGCTTGATGCCTGGGTCGACAAATATTTCGCCGGGATCAAACGCCCCGACCGGCCGATCCCGCGCGTGACGGTTGCCGAACCACCGCGCACTGCGGCCGTCGTGCGCACGGTATATGAAGAAAATACGCCACTCCCCGCGGTCATGATAAGCTATCAGATTCCGCCGGACCGCGATGCCGACAACGCGCCGCTTGCTGTGCTCAACACGATCCTGTCAGGGGGGGAAAGCTCGCGCCTGTATGAAAGCCTGGTCTATCGCGACCAGATCGCCGCCAATGCGGGCACGTTCCTGGACAGCAAACAACAGACCGGAGCTTTCGCACTCTATGCGATTGCGGCGGGCGGCAAGGATGTTGCCGCCAGTGAAACCGCACTGAAGGCCGAAGTCGCGCGCCTGCGCACCACACCGGTCACCGCCGCCGAGCTGAGCGAAGCCAAGAACCAGATCCTGACCAGCGCGATCAAGGGCCGCGAAACGCCCGATGGCAAGGCATCGACGCTGGCCGCCGCAGTGGTGGTCGATGGCGATCCGCGCGCCGCCGACCGCCAACTTGCCGCGATTGCCCGTGTCACCGCCGCCGATGTGCAGCGCGTCGCGCGCAAATATCTGGGCGATCATCAGGCCGCGACCGTGCGCTATCTGCCCGCCAAGCCCGGCGCGACGGGCGACACGATCACCATCGCTCCCACGGTTCAGGTCGCAGCGCTTTCAGCGCCCGCTGATATCACCATCACCACCCCGGCAGCCGAGTCTGAAAGGGTCGCCGTGCCCGCACCGTCCGCGCCGGTTCAGGCCGCCCTCCCTGCTGTCTCCGAAATTCGCCTGGCCAATGGGCTGCGCGTGGTAACCGTTGAGCGGCACGATCTGCCGCTGGTATCGGCTGTGCTGACAGTGCCGGGTGGGGCCGCCGGGGATAGCGCGGCAACCGCTGGCCTTGCAAACATGACCGCTGAGTTGGTGACTAAGGGCACGAAAACCCGCAGCGCGACTCAGATTGCGCGCGAAGTGGAGGCGCTGGGCGGCTCAATCGCAAGCAGCGCCGATTGGGACAATGCGACGCTCAGCATCGGCGTAAAGGCCGATCAGCTCGACAAGGGGATGGCGGTTATGGCCGATGTCGCCCGCAATCCCGCCTTTGCGCAAGAGGAGCTGGACCGGGCGCGCGCGCAATCAATCGACGGGATCAACGTATCGCTCAAAAACCCCGCGCAGCTCGCCGGCTATGTCGCCAATCGCGCCGTGTTTGGCGCGAACGCTTACGGCAATCTGCGCGGCGGCACGGTGAAATCGCTGACCGCACTCACCCGGGATCAGGTGATCGCGAGCTACCGCGCGCATTGGCGGCCGGACGGCGCGACTTTGGTGGTGGCCGGCGACATCACACCCGCGCGCGCCCGTGCGCTTGCCACCCAGTATTTCGGCAACTGGACTGGCAGCGGTAATAGCATTGCGGCCACCGCAAACGGCGCCCCACCGGCACCGCGAGTCGTCGTCGTCGACTTGCCCGGCGCGGGGCAGGCGGGTGTCGTGATTGCCCGGCCCGGCATCACTCGGCGCGATCCGCAATTCTATGCAACCTCACTGGCCAATGCGGTGTTGGGCGTCGGTTTTTCGTCGCGACTCAATCAGGAAATCCGCATCAAGCGTGGGCTTTCCTATGGTGCGGGCAGCTCGCTCGGCGCGCGGCTGGGGGCAGGACCGATGACGGCGTCGACCCAGACCAAGAACCCGTCGGCTGCCGAGGTCGTCGCGCTGGTGCTCGCCGAGTTGAAGCGGTTGGGCAGCGAGCCCGTGCCCAATGCCGAATTGCAGACGCGCAAGGAAGTGTTGATCGGCAATTTCAGCCGTGCGAGCGAGACGGTCGACGGGCTGGCGTCGCTCACCAGTGGCTATATCGCAACCGGCGTGTCGCTTGACGAGCTGAAGCGCTATCCGGCAGCGATTCAGGGGATTGATCCAGCGGCGGTGCAGGCCGCCGCAGCCAAATATCTCGATCCGTCGGTGGCGAGTATCGTCGTGGTTGGCGACGCGAAATTGTTCGTGGATGAGTTGCGCAAAACCTATCCCGCGCTTGAACTCATTCCAGCGACTGCGCTCAATCTCGACAGCCCGGCGCTGAAATGACGGTAAAAATTAGCTTTACCCTATAGTGTCCCTGAACCGGACACAGCGAAAATCGCCCTTCCCTTAGGCCTTACGGCTGATATGCGCGGGTGAGGATTTTCGCCGATAGGGTGACGGCTGGGCATGACGCGCGCGCGACTATTGTTCATGGCGCTGATCGTGGCGATGGCGGCGGTATCGGCGCGTGCCGCGATGGTGGCCATGGCGGTGGCGGCACAGCGAGACGCCCATGATCGCCCGGCCGCACCGCCCCTCCCCAGGCTTGCATCGGTGACGGCGCCCGAGGCTTCGCCGGTGCCCGATCCACGGGCCCCCTCCAGTCAGCCTGCCCCCGCCAGCGGCACGACCGGCACTGCGCCGCTGCCCGCGCTGCCGATCCCGGCGAGCTATCAGCCGATCCCGACGCTCGATGGCACGATCCACCCCGCCCCGCCCTTTTCGATGCGCGCTGCCGGATCGAGCGATTATGGCCGCGCGCTCAATTGCCTGACCACCGCCATCTATTACGAATCGGCCAGCGAACCCGACGCGGGCCAGCGCGCGGTTGCACAAGTCATCCTGAACCGTGTGCGCCACCCCGCTTTCCCGGCGACGATATGTGGCGTAGTGTATCAGGGATCGGAACGCGCCGGGTGCCAGTTCAGCTTTGCCTGTGACGGGGCAATGGCGCGGATCCCGTCGCGCAACGGCTGGGCGCGGGCGCTCCACAATGCAGCGCTGATGCTTGGGGGAACCGTGGAGGCGCAGGTCGGCACCGCGACGCATTACCACACCTATGCCGTGACGCCCGCGTGGAACCGGCAATTGGTGATGACGGCGGCGATCGGCGCGCATTTTTTCCATCGGTGGAAAGGGTTTTGGGGCACGCCCGCCTCGCTCAGCCAGCCCTATCGCGGGGGTGAGCCCTTGCCGGGGCCGCACGCACGGCTTACGCCGCTCGCGCCGACATCGCCCGCGCCTGGGTCGGGCGCATTGATCGCGG
>DHHS01000084.1 GCA_002403415.1 Sphingomonas sp. UBA4766
TGCGCCCCGGCGTGTTCGACGTGCGCGCGAGGCCATTGCGCCCGGTCAGCGCGTTGAGCAGCGACGACTTGCCGACATTCGAGCGGCCTGCAAAGGCGATCTCGGGCACATCGGGGCTGGGCAGATGGTCGAGCGCGGGTGCGGATTTCAGAAACGCAATCGGCCCGGCAAACAGCTTGCGCGCCGCTTCAATCGCTTCTTCCCCCAATGGATCGTCGTCGGGCGCGTCGCTGCTCACTTCACCGGGACCAGCATTTCGGGGTGCCGCGCATAGAGCACGCGCTGCTGCAAAATCGTCAGCACGTTCGACGTGATCCAGTAAAGTTGCAGCCCAACCGCAAACGGTGCCATGACGAACATCAGCATCCACGGCATGATCGCAAAGACCTGTTTCTGCGCTTCATCCATTGGGGCAGGATTCAGCTTGAACTGGAAATACATCGAAATGCCGAGCAGGATCGGGATGATCCCGATCGCAATAAATGCGGGCGGCGTGAACGCCAGCAAACCGAACAGATTGATCGGCGTCAGCGGATCGGGTGCCGACAAATCGCGAATCCACAGCACAAAGGGCTGGTGCCGCATTTCAATAGTGAGGATCAGCACCTTGTAAAGTGCATACATGATCGGGATTTGCAGCAGGATCGGCAAGCATCCGGCTAGCGGATTGGCTCCCTCCGCCTTGTAGAGCGCCATGATCTCCTGCTGCTGGCGTTCCTTGTCATCCTTATAGCGTTCCTGGAGCGCCTTCATCTTGGGCTGGATCGCCTTCATCTTGGCCATCGACGCAAATTGACGCTGCGCAATCGGATAAAGGAGCCCTCGCACCGTGATGGTCAGCGCAATAATCGCAACGCCGAAGTTGCCGATCAACCGCGACAGGAACGAGAGGTAATAGAAAATCGGCTTTTCAATAACGCGGAACCAGCCCCAATCGATCGCCTTGTCGAAATTGGCAATCGCGCCAGCATCCTGATAGGAGTCGATGAGGCCGACTTCCTTGGCACCAGCGAAAAAACGTGCGGTTTGCGTGGCGGCTTTGCCCGGGGTGACCGTTATTGCCGGGGTGGTGTAGTCTGCCTGAAATACATTGTCCGGCGTGCCACGAAATCCGGCGTGCACTTGTGTTTTCTGGTCCGGGATAAGCGCCGCCAGCCAGTAGATATCGCCAAAGCCGAGCCAGCCGCCGCGATGGTCGAAATAATTCTCCCCCGCCTTCGCGCTGGTGCCCGACATTTTCGCCCAAATCGTCGGGTCTTGGCCCTGCAAATTCTGGTAGGTGATGTCGTAATTGGCGCCAGGGCCAAACACGCCGACCGGGCCGACATGGTTGGTCCAGGTGTCAATCTCGCCCGGCACGCCGCTGCGCGAGACCAGCGCATAGGATTTGAGCGTCACGGGCGTTGACCCCGGATTGGCGACCGATTGCGCGACGCTGAACATGTAATTCGCGTCAATCGCCACGCGCAGCTCAAATCGCAGCCCTTGCGGGTTGACCCAGCGCAACGTCACGGGTGACTGCGGCGTCAATTGCGGTCGGTCGGCGGTCCATACACTGTCTTTGGTCGGGGTAACAATGCCGTCACCCGCCCAGCCAAAGCTCGCGAAATAGCTCTTCGCCGTCCCCGATGGCGACAACAGCCGCACCGGCGGCGCGTCCTTGGCAATCGCGTCGCGGTGGCGCAGCAGCACTAGATCGTCGATCCGTGCGCCTTTTAGGTTGATCGACCCGCGCACCGATGGCGTGATAATGGCCAGCCGCGGCGTTTCGCGCAGCACCGCTGCCCGGTCGCGCGGCGCCGCTTTGGCTGCGGATGTCGGGGCAGGGGAGGCGGGCCCCTCGGCGGCTTTGGTCGCAACGGGCGGGGCGGCCTGCTCCACCTTCGCCGTCGGCCGGGGCGCGGGGGGAAGGAACTGCCCGGCCACAATCGGCCAGCCGAGCAGGATCACCGCCGCGATGATCGCAAAGATTAACAGGTTGCGATTGTCGTCACTCACGTGGGATTCCCCAATTGGTCAAATTCACGGCACCGGATCATGGCCATGCCCGCCCCATGGATGGCAGCGCGCGATCCGACGGGCGGCAAGCCATGATCCCTTAGCTGCGCCATAGCGGCGAAGCGCCTCGATTGCATAGGCCGAACAGGATGGCGTGTAGCGACAGCTTGGCGGCAGCAGGACCGACGGCCCCAATTGCCAGCCGCGCGCCACCGCAATCAGTGCGCGGGCAATGATGCCAGAACTGCTCACGATGCGCTCACCGGCCAAGCTTGCCGAGTGCCCGGCGCAAATCATCGCGCAGCGCTTGGAAATCGCGCGCCACACCATCGCTGCGCCCGATCAGCACATGGTCATGGCCCGCAAGGCCCAATTCGGGGAGAATTTCGCGCGCCAGCGCGCGCAAACGCCGCTTCAGCCGGTTGCGCACCACCGCGCCGCCAATTTTCTTGGTCACGGTATAGCCGATCCGCATCGCCGAATCGCCATCCCCCCGGTCGCGGGCGAGCAGCACAAAACCCGGCATTGGCGCGCGCTTACCCGCATTGGCCGCGACAAAATCGGCGCGGCGCGAGAGAGTCGTCAGGCCGACAGTTGCTTGCGACCGCGTGCGCGGCGGGCGCGCAGCACCTTGCGACCGCCCACAGTCGCCATCCGCGCGCGGAAGCCGTGGCGGCGAGCACGCACCAGATTGCTCGGTTGGAAGGTCCGCTTCATCACTCATTCCCTGATCGACAGAAAAAGGCCGCCCGAAACAGGCGGCCGCCAAAGCAAATTTCTTAGGCAAAGTTACGCTTGCTGTCAATTCCCGGATCGATGCGGCGCGCATGGTCATGCCGCCGGGGGACAGGGTGCGGGCGGCGCGGTTCGCGCGGCCTTGGCCAGCGCGCGGCGCCGCTTCGCACTGCCCCGGCGCAGGCCGATATCGGCATAATGGCCCAGTCGCGGCCATCGCCGCTTGGCGCGCACGAACACACGCTTTGCG
>DHHS01000079.1:0-2208 GCA_002403415.1 Sphingomonas sp. UBA4766
GCGGCCAGCGCGATTGTGATGGGCGGATCGGCGGCGGACAAGGCCAAATGGCTGCCGCAGATCGCCAGCGGCGCGGTGGTGGCTGCGCTCGCGATTGACGAAGGGCCGGTGCATGATCCGGCTGCCTGCGCCACGACGGTGACCGATGGCAAGCTCACCGGAGCCAAGGCCTTTGTGGCGGAGGGCGACAGTGCGGGGGTGTTTGTTGTCTCCGCCAGCGACGGCCTGTATTTGGTCGATGCTGCGGCGGGCGGCGTCACGCGCTCGACCCGCAAAATGGCAGACGCGCGCAGCCATGCTGCGGTCACCTTTGCGGGCGCGTCCGCAACCAAGCTCGATGTCGCAACCCAAGCAATTGTCGATCGCGCGACGGCGGCAACCTGCGCCGAAATGCTTGGCCTTGCGGTGCAGGCGTTTGAGACAACCAACGACTATCTGAAAACCCGCGTCCAATTTGGTCAGGTTCTGTCGACTTTTCAGGCGCTGCAACACCGCATGGCCAAGATGTTTACCGAACTGGAACTGATGCGCTCGGTGGTCGAAGGGGCGCTGGAAGCGATTGACAGTGGCCGGTCCGATGTTGATCAGGCGGTCAGCCTTGCCAAGGCCGTTGCGGGTGAGACATCGCGGCTGGTCAGCCGAGAAATGGTGCAGTTGCATGGCGGCATCGGCATGACCGATGAATATGATGCAGGCTTTTACCTGAAGCGCGCCGCCGTGCTGGAGGCGATGTGGGGCCATGCGTCGTTCCACCGCGAACGCTTTGCGCGGCTGAACGGGTATTGAGGCATAGCGGCGGGGCGCTGCTTGACCCGATGGATTGGTGCCCCGCCGATGCACTGCGGTGTTGATTTAGAAGATCGGGCTTGGTGCGGTGCGTGCGTCTGTGTACTATGACTTTTGCGCAACAGCACTAAAAAAGACCGTGTTCCCCTACGACAGTTTCGCTTGACGCCACCGGCTGTCCCATGTCTATTCGAGCCTTGGGTATGGAATTCGGAAAAAGTTCCGGCCAATTTGGGAGAGAGCGATGCTGAAAATAAAGCTTCTGGCGGCCTGTGCGGCCCCTGTATTGGCAATTGGCATGACGGTGCCAGCCGCAGCGCAGGAGGCACCGGCTCCGGCACAGGGCGCGGACGATGAGAGCGTTGTCCCCGAAGTAGTCGTTACCGGATCGCTGATCCGTGGGACGCCCGAGGATGCGTCATTGCCAGTCGATGTGATCGGTTCGGACGAACTGGCGCGGCAGGGGTCGCCTACCGGGCTCGACCTGCTTAAAAATTTGCCGACATCAAATGGTGTGCTGGGCGACGCCAACCAGTTTGACTCACGCTCGCAGGGGTCGGAAGGTGTCGCGTCGGTGAACTTGCGCGGGCTTGGTCCGCAACGGACGCTGGTGCTGTTCAACGGCAAGCGCGTGGTGCAGGCGGGCACAGGCATTCCGGTGGTTGACATCAATCTGATCCCGCAAAGCGCGATTGGCCGGATCGAAATCTTGAAAGACGGCGCTGCCGCCACTTACGGTTCGGACGCGGTCGCGGGCGTGGTAAACTTCATCACACGCTCGGAACAGCGCGGGTTTCAGGCATCGGGCGATTATCGCTATATCCGTGGGTCGTCGGGCGATTACACCGGCGCGGTAAGCTTTGGTCACCGCAAGAACGGGTTCCAGTTTTTCGCGTCGTTCGGCTATCAGCATCGTTCTGCGCTGCCCACGACGGCGCGCGCCTTTACGGTTCAGCCCTATCCCAATAACCCGCAAGGGGGCTATTCGGGCGGTGGCAGCCCCGGCAACTTCGACTTTAACGCAACCGTCGGCGGTGTGGCCTTTTCGACGGATCTGGGCTGTACGGCGTTGGGGGGCTTCCGCAGCTTGCCGGGATCGACCACCGATCGCTGCTTCACCAACTTTGGTCAGTTCGACAATCTGGTCGAGCCAGAAGACCGCTATCAGGCCTATGTCGAGGCCAAGATTGAGGTTGTCGATACACTCACGCTGAACGCCAGCGCGCTCTATGGATCGTCCTCGACGCGGATTACAACCTCGCCGAGCTATCTTCCGACGTTGCCGCCATCGGCGAATGCGGCTGGCGGCGGCGGCGGTCTGTTTCAGGTGCCAACCTATTCCCCCGCGTTGCGCGATTATTGCGCCTTGTTCGGCGCCCAGTCGGGCTGTTTGACCGTGGGCGGCGTGCCGCAAGCGCCGGC
>DHHS01000079.1:2575-5393 GCA_002403415.1 Sphingomonas sp. UBA4766
AGCCCGAGCAATCCGCGCGGTTCTGCATTCAGCCAGCGTCAGTCGGAAAGCATCCGGGTCACCGCCGGGCTGGAGTGGCGGGTCACGCCGTCGCTGACGCTCGACGGCGGGATTACCTACTCTGAATATGTCCGCGGCATTGAGGGGACGGATACGTTTGGCGACTTGCTCCAGAACGCACTGGCGGGCTTTGGCGGCCCGAACTGTGCGTTTGCAACGCCGCAGTCGCGCGCCGGGCTCTCTGCGACCCAGATCGCCGCGATTGCAGGCACGGCGGGCTGCACCTTCTTTAACCCGTTCTCAACCGGCATTGCGGGCAATCCGGTGACGGGTCAGGTCAACGCCAACTTTGCTGGCACCCGCGCCCCCGCCGGATTTAGCCTCACTCCCGGTGCAGGGCTTATCAACGATCTAGCGACGATCGATAATTTCTTCCGCACGACACGCAGCGACACCTTCACCCAGTTGTTCGTCGGGGATCTCGTGTTGAGCGGACAGACCGGCTTGCGCTTGCCTGGCGGTGAATTGTCGTTCGCGGTCGGTGGACAGTATCGCCGCAATGGCTTTGCGACTCGGCTCAACGCCGACAATAATCTTGCGGTTAATCCATGCCCCGGCACGCCGCTGAACCCGGCGGCGACTTGCAACCCGCAGACGGGCGCGCTCGGTTTCCTTGGCACAAATTTCAACCGCGACAATGACAATGACGTGTTCGCTTTCTTCGCCGAACTTCAGGCGCCGATTACCGACACTATCAATGCGCAGTTTTCGGCGCGCTATGAGCAGTATAGCGGGAATGTGGGTTCAACCTTTAACCCGCAAGGGCGGTTGCGCTGGCAAGCCACGCCGTGGCTGGCGTTCCGCGGCGGCGGCGGCACCACTTTCCGCGGGCCACCGGCGGAAAATCTGGGCGGGAATGTGACCTCGCTGCAAGTCATCGGCACGGCTTTCCGCGCAATCGACATCAGCGGTAACCCGAATTTGCGCCCCGAGCGCACGACGACCTATTCAGGCGGCGTTTTGCTCAAATTTGGCGGGTTCAACGCCAGCGTTGACTATTTCCGCTATCAATTGACCGGGCCGATTGAATCAGAACCAGTGCAGGGCATTGTCAATGCGTTGTTCGGCACCACCGGGAACGCCAATTGCAACAATCCGGCTTTCGCCGCGTTGCAGGCGCGGTTCACCTTCACCGGTGCGGGTTGCGGCATCGGCAATGTGCAGCGGTTGTCGACCAACCTGGTCAACAGCGCGAACGTCACCACGTCGGGGATTGATTTCCAGGCGCAGTATAAGTTCGAGCTGGGCAGCAATGACATCGCGATTGGTGGAGCGGGCACCTATATTATCGATTATACGACACAAAGCGTTACTGTCGCCGGCGTGGTCGTCCAGCCCGCCTTTAATGCGGTTGGTAAGTTGAACTTCCAGACCACCGCCTATCCGCTCCCGGCGGTGAAGGGGAATGTCTATCTGCAGGGTGATCGTGGTATCCACAGCGCCCGGTTGCAGTTCAACTATATCGATGGTTACCGCGATCAGCGTGACGCACTGTTCCTGCCCAATACCGGGGCATTGGCGGGCGCGGCAACGCTGGGCGGGCGGAACATCGCGCCGTTCTACACGCTTGATTTTACCTATCGGCTGGCGCTGAAGACGGGCACGACGATTTCGTTGTCAGTGCTGAACTTCCTCGACCGGCAACCGTCGTTTGCGCGACTTGATTTCAACTATGACCCGTTCACTTCGTCCCCGCTGGGGTTGAACGCCAAATTCGGCATTACGCAGAAATTTTGACCATGGTTATGACTGACTAGTGCCTCCACCGCCCGGACCATCTCCGGGCGGTGTTTTTTGCTCATTGAGTTGGAATTGTCCCATGGCAACCCTGCCGCTTGATCCCGCCGTGTCTGCTGATGCCCGCGCCATCCGTCTGCGCGGCTGGACGTTGGCGCTGCTGACTTTGGTTTATTTCTTCAGCTTTATGGACCGGTATATCCTGTCGATCCTGCTGGAGGCGATCAAGGTCGACCTGCAGCTGAACGATACGCAATTGGGTCTGCTGTCGGGATTTGCGTTTGCGCTGTTTTACGCGACGCTTGGCATCCCGGTGGCGTGGCTCGCCGACCGCGCGAGCCGCCGCGACATTATCGCGCTGGCGCTGGCGCTCTGGAGCGCAATGACGGCGCTGTGCGGCACCGCGACCAATTTTGCCCAGCTTCTTCTCTACCGGATCGGGGTGGGCGTGGGGGAGGCGGGGTCGAGCCCGCCGTCGCATTCGATTATTGCAGATCTCTATCCGCCTGAAAAGCGCGCAGGCGCCATGGCGATTTACGCGACGGGCGTGGTGCTGGGCGGCGGGTTTGGCACGATCATCGGCGGGGTGATTGCCAGCGCCTATGGCTGGCGCTGGGCAATGGCGGCGGTCGGCCTGCCGGGCATTGTGCTGGCGATTATCGTGCGGCTGTTGATGGTGGAGCCGCGGCGCGGCCTGTCGGACCCCGGCGGGGTGCCGCAACATCCCGCGCCAATGCCGTCGCTGGGCGCTGGGTTCGCCAGCCTGATCGCGTGTGGCCCGGCAGTGCACCTCATCATGGCGGTCACGATTACGTCGCTCGTGGGCTATGCGACCGCGAATTTCGGGCCTTCCTATCTCCAGCGCTCGTTCGGGATGACAATGCTGCAGGTGTCGCTTTTGTATGCGCCGGCCGTTGCACTTATCGGTGCATTTGGCGGCATTGTCGGCGGGCGGATTGCTGATGCGCTCGGACGAAAACACGGCTTGCATGTGCAGTCCTGGTTCGTCGCCGCGCTGAAA
>DHHS01000079.1:5785-7695 GCA_002403415.1 Sphingomonas sp. UBA4766
GTTTTAGCCTCAACCTTGCTCGCGTCGAGCTATTTGGGGCCAAGCTTTGCGCTGATTCAGGGGCTGGCACCTACGCGGATGCGGGCGGTGTGGGCAGCAATTACCCTGCTCATCATCAACCTGATCGGGCTTGGGCTGGGGCCGAGCATTACCGGGCTGCTCAGCGACCTGTATAAGCCGGTGTTCGGCGCGGAATCGCTGCGTTATGCGTTGATGAGCGCGAGCCTGCTGACCCCTTGGGCGATATTTCATTACTGGCGGGCGGGCGTGCTGCTGAAAGCGCGCGGCGCGTTACCTACCGCGTAAGCACGCGGTCGTCGAACAAGCCAAACGCCAGCGTCGACGCATAAAATGCTATTGCGCGCTCGCGCGGCATGGTTGAGGCCCATTTGCGCATATCGAACGCCGCGTTTTGGAGCGCCATCAGCGCCTGCGCGGCGATCAGCGGATCGACGGTGCGGATCGACCCCTGCGCAATTCCATCCATCATCATCCCCGCATAGCGCCGCGCAATTCGGTTGGAGCGGGCAACCAGCGCGCTACGCACCGCTGGCGTCACCCCGGATAGCGCGGTGGTGCGCATCAGCGGTCCGCGTTCGGAAAACTGGAAATCGAGCAGGGTTGCGATCGCGCTCGACAAACGGTGCCAATCATCACCGGGGAGCGCATCAGCGCGACGCTGAGCGGCGGTCATTGTGTCCAAGCTGCGCTTGTAACACGCAATCACCAGGTCGTCCTTGGCATCGAGATGGTGGTAAAAGCTTCCCTTGGTAACGTTCAGTTCAGAGGCGATTTTCTGAACGGAGGCACCGCGATAGCCGAGTTCGTTGATGAGCCGCGTGGCGGCGAGCAAAAACGCCTCGCGCCCCGGCTCGGCCTCGTCGGTGTCGAGATCGAGCAAGGTCGGCGCCCAGACGGCATTGGGGCCGGCAATGCCATGCGCGAACACCGCCATCAGTCGCTGCTCGACGCGGCGATACTGATCGGGATCGTAACGGCCGAGCCAGATCGGTAGCCAAAATGTATTTTCCAACAACACATGCGCGCGCGCACCATATAGGTCGGTATGCGCTCGGGTCACGCCCGCGCCCCACAGGCTACGCGTCTTGCGGAACACTTCACGCCAGCCGGTCATCAATCGGCCGAGCACCGGTTCCTCCATGGCGCGCAAGTCCGACAGCACGGCAAAGGACGTCGCCTCACCTCTCTGAATCCGCGTGAGCCGATCCATGTTGAGCGCAAGGTAGCGGGCAACCCGCGCCTGCGGCGTCGGCTCCTCCAGCGCGCGGTCGAGCTTTGCGTGCAGCTGTTCGAGCGTGTATTCGAAACAGGCGGCGGCCAAGTCTTCCTTGCGCTTGAAATAATAGGTGACGCTGGTGGTGTTCAGTCCGACGCGGCGCGCGACATCGGCAAAGGTCATGCCCTTGGCGCTTTGTTCGTTAATCGCTTGCGCGGCGGCGGCAAGGATCGCGTCGCGTTTTGCGCGGAAGCGCTTGGTGCTTCCGTCAACGCTATCGGTGCTCGCCGCCAACGCTTCCATCAAAGAAGCTTAACAGCATCTTTTCGAAGAAACAGTCCCTTTTGTGCAACCGGACGAATGGCGCATTCGTATACAAAATTGTTGGCCGATCATGACGTCGCGGCGCTTTACCGAATGTTCGGTACGGTCTAAGCCTGTGCCGAACAGCAAATTTCTGAGAGGATGCGCCATGGACTTCACGCTGAGCGACCGCGAAACATTTTTCCGCGACCGGGTGAAGGACTTTATCGATCGCGAAATCCGTCCGCGTAACCCGCTATATCATGAGCAGGAAAGCACCGGTGAACGCTGGAAAGTCATTCCGGTGATCGAGGAGATGAAGGAAAAGGCCAAGGCGGCGGGCTTGTGGAATTTCTTCATGCCGCCGCAT
>DHHS01000035.1:0-5912 GCA_002403415.1 Sphingomonas sp. UBA4766
GGCGGCGCGCAATCCGCGCCCGGGACGCAGGCAAGCCGCCCTGCCCCGCAAACCCAGCCGTCAGGCACGCCGCCCGCCGACGCCCCCCCGCCCGACGCGCCCCCGCTTGAAGTATCGGTGACCGGCGGTATCTCCGCACCGCTCCCGATTGCGATCCCTGCGATGCCCACCAACGCGGCAGTCGCGACGCCTGCGGGCAGCACCGATGCGCTTGGCCGCCAGCTTGCCGAGGTGATGACGGCGGACCTCAGGAATTCCGGGCTGTTCAACCCGCTTGGCGCCGACAAGCTGAAGCCAGTCGAGTTTGACGAAGTCACCGCCCCCCAATTTGATTACTGGAACGGGACAGGTGCTCAGGCGCTGGTGCAAGGTTTTGTGCGCGCGAACGGTGATGGCACGCTGACGGTTGGCTGTTACCTTTACGACGTGGCAGCGCGCGCCGAGCTGGTCCGGCAGGGGTTTATCGTGACGCCCGCCGACTGGCGGCGCGCGGCGCACAAATGCGCCGACACCATCTATGCCCGGCTGACCGGCGAGGGGCCGTATTTCGACAGCCGGGTGGTTTATATTTCGGAGACCGGGCCAAAGGCGCGGCGGACCAAGCGGCTGGCAATCATGGATCAGGACGGCGCCAATCATCGCTTCCTCACCAATGGCCAGTCGATCGTGCTGACCCCGCGCTTTGCGCCCAACCAGCAGTCGATTGTCTATATGAGTTTTATCGACGATCGCCCGGCCATTTATGTTTATGACGTGGGCAGCGGGCGGCAACGGCTGGTGGTGGCGAACGTCAGCACCACCTTTGCCCCGCGCTTTTCGCCCGATGGCCGTTACATCCTGTTTTCGATGGCGGTGGCAGGAAATACCGATCTCTACCGGGTCGCGAGCAGCGGCGGCACGCCGCAGCGGCTGACCAACGCGCCCGGTATCGACACCGGCGGCAGCTATTCGCCCGATGGCAGCCGCATCGTGTTCGAAAGCGATCGCTCAGGCGGGCAGCAGCTATATGTGATGAACGCTGATGGATCGAACCAGCGTCGGATCAGCTTTGGCGGCGGTCGCTATGCCACGCCGGTGTGGAGCCCGCGCGGTGACCTCATCGCCTTTACGCGGCTCAGCGGCAATTTCCGCATCGGGGTGATGAACCCGGGCGGCGGCGGTGAAAAGCTGCTGACCGATGATTGGCAGGATGAGGGGCCAAGCTGGTCCCCCAATGGTCGTGTCCTGATGTTTTTCCGCGCGTCGGCGGGATCGGCGGGCAAGGCCGATTTGTGGTCGGTCGATCTGACCGGGGTTAACCTGCGCCGGGTGCCGACGCCGCTCGACGGATCTGATCCAGGTTGGGGGCCGCTTCGTCCCTGATTGCCGCGCGCGCGACACAAAAATACCTTATCTGCTCCGCAATCTAACCGCCATATTCGGGTCAAAGGAGAAGCATCATGGTCAAAGCGACGACAAAAGCGATGATGGGCGCAGCATTGCTCGCGCTCGCGGCCTGCGCCAGCCAGCCCAAGGATATTGTCACGGCCGGCCCCAGCGTCGACGCGCCGGTGCAGCGGGTGCCCGCGGGCCCAGCGTCCGCCGTCGGGACCGGGGTGGTGCCCGGCAGCGCTGCCGATTTCCGCCAGTCGGTGACGAGCGACACGATCCGCTTTGCCCTCGACATGTATGACATTGATCCCGAGGCGCGCGCGATCCTTGACACGCAAGCCGCCTGGCTGCTGCGCTATCCGGCTGTCCGCGCGACGATTGAGGGGCATTGCGACGAACGCGGCACCCGCGAATACAACCTTGCGCTCGGCGATCGCCGGGCAACGGCGGCCAAGAATTATCTGGTCGCAAAGGGGGTCGATCCGTCGCGCTTGACCACCATTTCCTATGGCAAGGAACGCCCGCTCGCGGTCGGATCCGACGAGGAGAGCTGGGCGCAAAACCGCCGCGCGGTCACCCTTGTGCTGAGCTGATCCACCCTTCGCCATCGCATTATCGGGGCGGCGGCACGACGGGTGTCGTCGCCCCTTTTCGTTCGGATTCCGCTGTTTACCGATTGGGCTTGCCTTGCTCTCAAAATGATATAAATATGATATCGTATTTTGGGAGGGCAAAATGGCCGAATCAAACGATGTGACGATGTTGACCCGTAGCCGCGAAGTGCCGGCCACGGCGTCGAACGGTTATGTGATGCTGTTGGTGATGCTGCTCGCGCTTGCCGCGGTCCTGCTGGGTGTGATGGCGGTGCAAGTGAACAAGCCGCTGGCGCTGTCGCTTATCATTGGCGGCGGGCTGGTGTTCTTGTTCGTGTCTGCCGGGTTTTACATGCTGCAACCCAATCAGGCGGCCGCCATCACGATGTTCGGCGCGTATCGCGGCAGTGATCGGACGACGGGCCTGCGCTGGGTCTTGCCATGGATGCTGCGCAACAAAGTGTCGCTGCGCGCCAACAACCTGATTTCGGAAAAGATCAAGGTCAACGATCTGCGCGGCAATCCGATTGAAATGGCAGCGCAAGTCGTGTGGCGGGTGACGGACACCGCGCAGGCGCTGTTCGATGTCGATGATTACAAGGCGTTCGTGCTTGCGCAGATCGAAGCGGCGGTGCGCACGATTGGTTCGCGCTATCCCTATGACGATTTCGCGCATCAGGAAGTGACGCTGCGCGGCAATCACGATCAGGTGGGCGCGGAACTGCGCGCCGAGCTGATGGAGCGGTTGGCGGTGGCGGGCATCAGTGTTGACGAATGCGGCTTTACCCACCTTGCCTATGCGCAAGAAATCGCGGGTGCGATGCTGCGCCGGCAACAGGCAGAGGCGGTGGTCGCAGCGCGCAAAACGCTGGTCGAGGGCGCGGTCGGCATGGTTGAGATGGCGCTCGAAATGCTGAGTGCGAAGAATGTCGTCGATCTGGACGACGAACGCCGCGCGGCGATGGTGTCGAACCTGATGGTCGTGCTGTGCGGCGAACGCGATACGCAACCGATCGTCAACACCGGGTCACTGTATCAATAACTATGGCTGAGGCGCCGCCCCGCAAGGCCTTTGCCCTCCGCCTCGACCCGGCGTTGTTCGCCGCGATCGAGCGGAGCGCGGCGGGCGACCTGCGCAGTGTGAATGCGCAGGTTGAGTGCCTGTTGCGCGAGGCGCTGGCGCGGCGCGGGATCAAACTGGCCGCGCCCATGGTCGCGCGGCGCGGACGACCGCCGAAAGAGGAACAGGGTGATGAGCAAGTTTAGCATGATGCGCGCCATGATCACCGGAGCGCTTATGGTGTGGCCGGGGTCGATAGCCGCGGCGGAACGCGAACTGACGGCGCCGGGGCCACAGGGTGCGCTCCACGGGACGCTGTTGACGGCGGACGCGCCGGGGCCAACGCCCGGATCAGTCCCGGCGCCCGTTATCGTCATCCTTCCAGGCTCTGGCCCGACCGATCGCGATGGCAATAACCCGTTGGGGGTGCGCGGCGCGCCCTATGCCAAGCTGGCGACGGCGCTGGCCGCGCGGGGGGTGACAAGCGTGCGGGTGGACAAGCGGGGTCTGTTCGCCAGCAAGGGCGCGGTTGCTGATCCGAATGCCGTGACGATCGCCGATTATGCTGCTGATGCAGGCGCATGGGCAGCGGCGGCGCGGGCGGCCACTGGCGCAACGTGCGTCTGGCTGCTCGGCCATAGCGAGGGCGGGCTGGTTGCGCTGGCGGCGGGCGCAGGGACTGGCATTTGCGGCCATATTCTGGTCGCGGTGCCGGGGCGGCCGCTGGGTAGTATCATCCGGGCGCAACTGCGCGCCAACCCGGCTAATGCCCCGATCCTGGCGCAGGCGGACGTCGCGCTTGATGCGCTGCAGGCGGGCAAACGGGTCGATACCGCTGCGCTGCATCCCGCGCTTGCCAATCTATTTGCGCCGGCGGTGCAGGGCTATCTGATCGACTTGTTCCGGCATGACCCGGCGGGCTTGGCAAAGCGGTTGTCGGCCCCGATGCTGATTGTGCAAGGCGATCAGGATCTGCAGATCGGCGTGGCGGACGCCCGTGCGTTGGCGGCGGCGCGGCCCGATGCGGTGGTGGCGATTGTCCCCGGCGCCAACCATGTGTTGCGGCAAGTCGGGACAAGCGGTGACCGCGCGGCCAATCTTGCCAGCTATGGCAATGCCGATCTGCCGGTGGATGCCGGTGTGGTCGACGCCATCGCCGCGTTTGTAACCGTCAAGCGTTAGGCGGCAAACGCCTCGTCCAGCAGCCGCGCCAGACGCAGCCCTGCGCGTTCGATCTGGCGGCGCTGCACCGGGATCAGCCGCACGATCGTCTCGTTGTCCAGCTTGGCGCGCCCCGCAGGGGCGACGCAGGGTTTGTCGTCGGTCGCGCTGGGATAGGCGATGGTGCGGGCAATGTCATAGCTTTCCCGGCTCCAGTCGGCGGTGGTCCCGGCCTGGATCGGCGCGGCTTCGGCGGCACTGTAGCGGCGCACCATTTCCGGCCCGTCGGTGATCGCGCGTTCGGCGAGTTGCCCGTCCCAGATGCTGTGCAGGTTCAACCGTTCCGGCGCATAATCGCCGTAGGCTGCGCGTAGCGCATTGCCGCCCGAATCATTATGCGACCCCGAATGCAGCGGCATATGCATGTCGCCGACGAAATGGACCAGAAAGACCAGCGCCTGCACGCGCTCCGCAAGCGGCGTGTCCTTGGCCTGGAGTAATTTAACATCACGATCGACCTGAGCCGACACGCAATTGCCGTTGGCGCACGCCGCTTTCAGGTCGAACGCGCCGCAAATGTCGAGCGTTTGATAATGCCAGGGCGAGGAGTAGCCAAAGCGCAACGCATAGCGTCCGCGAACGCAGTCGGGCCACACGCTCGCTTCCTCGATGGAGCGGGCGGCGCATTTGGGGGTCGCCAGCGCGCGGTGCCGGGCAAGGAGCGCGCGCACCTTGGCTGCGGTGGCGGGCGACACATTGGCCATCGCGATCCGACCGATCGTGTGGTGACCAAATTGGCCATAGGCGAGCGCGGGACTGGCGGGCAGCAGGGCGGCGGCCAGCGAGAGCGAGAGCGTGCGAATCATGAGCATCCTCATAACCGCGCGCCCGCTATTCGTCGCGGAAAATTGCCACCTCGCGGTGCCCGGATGCGTCAGTTCGGGCCCGGAACATGCCGGGTGTGATGAACGCCCATTCCGCCGCGCCCGCAGGCGTCGCAACAATCACCCCTCCGGTGCCACCAAGCGCGCGCACATCGGCAAGCGTATCGGCAATCGCGCTTCCCAGACTGGCCCCGCCGAGGCGCAGGCGCGCGGCGATTTCATGCGCAACACAGGCACGGATGAAATACTCTCCCGATCCGGTGGCGGAGACCGCGCAAGCGCGATTGTCGGCATAGGTGCCCGCGCCCAGCACCGGCGTGTCGCCAATCCGGCCCCAGCGCTTGCCCATCACGCCGCCGGTAGAGGTGGCGGCGGCGACATTGCCGGCGGCGTCGCACGCAACAGCGCCGACGGTGCCATATTTCATCTCCGCATCGAACCAGCCATCGCCACGGGCCCGCAATTCGGCGTGTTGGCGCAGCCGCTCGGGGGTGGCGAACCAGTCGGCACCGGCTTGGGGCACGCCCTGTTCGCGGGCGAATTGGTCTGCCCCTGCACCGCTTAGCAGCACATGCGGCGTCGCCGCCATCACCGCCCGCGCGAGCGACACCGGGTTGCGTGTAGTGGCGACGCCTGCCACCGCGCCGCCGCTCCGGTCGCGACCGTCCATGATCGCCGCGTCGAGGCTGACCGCGCCTTCATAGCCGAGCACCGCGCCCCGCCCGGCGTTGAAATGCGGGTCATCCTCCAGCACGCGCACCGCCGCTTCCACCGCATCGAGCGCCGTGCCGCCCTCGCCAAGGATTGCGGCCCCGGCGTCGAGCGCCGCGTCAAGCCCCGCAC
>DHHS01000035.1:6213-16649 GCA_002403415.1 Sphingomonas sp. UBA4766
CCCCCGCCCGCGCCCCCGCCGATTGTTCGGGGGACAGGGTGTCGCGGTGCAACTGGCCTGCGCCGCCATGGATCATCAAGGTCCAGCCCGTCATGATGTTGCTCCCGCCGCCCTTGGCGTGCGGCCCGCCCGCCGCCCGCGCAAGCCGATGAGCGGACGCAGCCAGCCAATCTCGCGCCCCATCCGGTAAAATGCCCAGCATCCGGCGGCGGTCGCTGCCACCAGGATCACAAACTCGGCCAGCGGCCCGATGTGCGCGCGGAGCAGCGCGCCCGCCACAACCACGATAATCGTCTGGTGAATGAGGTAAAAGGGAAACACCGCTTCGTTCAACATCGCGCGGGCCGGATGGTCATGATTGAGCCAGCGATCTGCCATCCCGACCAGCGCGATCATGATCCCCCAGCTTTGCACCGCCCGCGCCAGGCCAAAGGCAAACCACAGTGCGCGCGACATTTGCGGCGGGCCCATGAAGCGAATTTCAAGCGTTGCGACCACCCCATAACCGATCAGCCCCAGTACTAGCCCCGCCGGCCACCACCGCCGGATCGATACCCAGATCCGATCCGATCCGCGCAGGACAAAACCGAACAGAAACATCGTAGCATAAACGCGGTGGACCGGCCCGTCATCGACCAGTGCATGGGTTTCGCGCACGCCGGGAAAAGTCCAGGCCATCTGAGCCATCAACAAGGCGATCGGCACGATCACGACGAACGGCCCGCTCATCACCCATTCCACCGCCCGGACCGCCAGCATGCTCACCCGGCGCGGCAGCAGCGCGGCCCCGATGGCAAGCGCCATGGTATAGATCCACAGATAAACGACGAACCACAAATGATTCCACGTCGGCAGCACGATGCCGCCAAGCGTCCCGAGCTTGAAATACTCCTTCGTCCAGAAGTGCCAGAAACTCGCGGTATAGCCATGTTGAGTGCTCAGCTCGACCCAGGGTTGCGGCGGCACGATAACGATAACGCCAAAGAGCAGCGGCGGTATCAGCCGCTTGGTCCGCCCCCAGGCGAAATCGCCCGACCCCGCGCATCCGGCGAAGATTGCCCGGCTGGCATAGCCCGACACGACAAACAACAGCGGCAGCCGCCACGCATTCACCGCTTGCATTGGCACGCTGACCCAATCGATCGGGTGCGCCGTCTTCGCATGATAGGGCCAAGTCACAAAGACGAGCGCGATGTGATAGAAAATGAGCAAGCCAAAGGCCGCGATCCGCAGCCAGTCCATGCCATAGTGCCGCCCCAACGCCGTTTCTCCACCGGGCAGGCACTCAAACGCTGCTGCCAAATCTGCGCTGCCCCGCTATCATATCGACGCGCGGTGCAGCGATCGCTATATCGCGCGCATCATCATCAAGGAACACTGCTCATGTCCCTTCGTCCGTGGCGCGACATTACGCGTCGGCAAAGCCGTCAGATCATGGTGGGCAATGTGCCCGTGGGGGGCGACGCGCCAGTGACGGTGCAGACGATGACCAACACGCCGACGTCCGATCCGGTTGCGACCATCAACCAGATCCGCCGCTGTGAAGAAGCGGGCGCCGACATTATCCGCGTGTCCTGCCCCGATGTCGAAAGCACAGCGGCACTGAAGCAGATTGTGCGTGCCGCGCGCGTGCCGATCGTCGCGGACATCCATTTTCATTATAAGCGCGCGCTGGAGGCGGCGGATGCGGGCGCGGCGTGTCTGCGCATCAACCCCGGCAATATCGGCTCGGCGGAGCGGGTGCGCGAAGTGGTGAATGCCGCGCGCGCCAATGGCTGTGCGATCCGCATTGGCGTCAATGCCGGCAGCCTGGAAAAGGATTTGCTCGAAAAATATGGGGAACCCTGCCCCGAAGCCCTGGTCGAGTCTGCGCTCGATCATATCAAGCTGTTGCAGGATCATGATTTCCATGAATTCAAGGTCGCGGTGAAGGCGTCTGACTTGTTCCTCGCGGTTGCCGCCTATCAGCAATTGGCCGAAGCGGTCGATTGCCCGTTGCATCTGGGGATTACCGAGGCGGGCGGCTTTGTCGGTGGCACCGTGAAATCGGCGATCGGCATTGGCTCACTCTTGTGGTTCGGTATTGGCGATACGTTGCGCGTGTCGCTGTCTGCGGAGCCCGAGGAGGAAGTGCGCGTCGGGTTCGAGATTTTGAAGGCGCTGGGCATCCGCAATCGCGGGGTGCGCGTGGTGTCGTGTCCATCGTGCGCGCGCCAGGGTTTCGACGTGATCCGCACGGTGCAGGCGCTGGAGGAAAAACTTCAGCATATCCGCACCCCCATGTCGCTGTCGGTGCTAGGTTGCGTCGTCAACGGCCCCGGCGAAGCGCGCGAAACCGATATCGGCCTGACCGGCGGCGGCAATGGCAAGCATATGGTCTATCTGTCGGGCGTTACCGACCACACGGTTGAGAGCGCCGACATGATCGACCACATCGTCAAGCTGGTCGAGGCAAAGGCAGCCGAGATTGAGGCGGCGGACGCGGCGCGCGTGTCGGTCGCCGCCGAATAGCCCGACTTAAGGCGCGGTTATCCATATGCCTTAGCCGCGGTGGAAGGGCATCGCGGCTATACACGGCGTGTGCGATGGACTCTCTTTTTTGTGACGCTGGTCGGGACGGCGCTTGGCCTGATGGTGCCCTTATCGCCACCCGCGCCACAGCCTGCCGCCACCCCGCTGCCCGTGCGGTCCGACCCCCCAGCCGGGGCGGGCGCTGTCGCGCCCACAGTCGTCGCGCCGCCGCTGGCCCCCCCAAGCGAAACCGTGCTTGACCGCACGCCGCACGGTCATTTCGTCGCGATTGCCGATGTCAACAACATGCCAATCCGCTTTGTCGTCGATACTGGCGCCGACATCGTCGCGCTGACCGAAGCCGATGCGCGGCAAGCCAATATCGCGTTTGACCCGTTGCAATATCAGGTGATTGGCCGGGGTGCGGCGGGCGATGTGCGGGGGCAGGAAGTGACGCTCGATTCGCTCGTGCTCGACGGCAAGCGCGCCACCAATGTCCGCGCGGTGGTGATCGAGGGCGGCACCATATCGTTGCTCGGCCACACCTATCTGCGTCAACTCAATAGCGTCAGCATCGCGGGCGATCAGATGCGGCTGCGCTGAGCCCAGCGGGTCGCGCGGCGGCCGGTTCGCGTGCAGCTTGACTCATTAGCTATCGTTGATAGGGATTCTGGATCCAAGCGAGAGCCGAAGCAATTTGCCAGTGCGATCCCCTTTCTTGCGTGACGCTTCGACGGCTCCGAGCTTGCGCCCCGGTGACGGGCCAGCGCGTATGACCATGGCGAGCGATGCCCGCCGCGCCGCGATGCTGCACGGTCCAGTCGTGCGCACCCTGCTCGCCCTCGCACTACCGACATTGTCGGTGATTGCCGCGCAAACCTTTGTCGCGGTGCTCGAGGCGTATTGGATCAGCAGGCTCGGCACCGATGCGGTGGCCGGGGTCTCGCTCGTGCTGCCGCTGCTCGTGTTGATGGGCACGATGAGCAATGGCGGGATCGGCGGCGGCGTCTCGTCGGCGGTCGCGCGCGCGGTCGGCGGCGGCCGGGCGGTCGATGCCGATGCGCTGCTCACCCATGCAGTGGTCATTGCCACGCTGTTTGGCGGTGCCTTCACCGCCGTGATGGAGGTCGGCGGGCCATCAATCTATGCAGCGTTGGGCGGTAGCGGCGCTGCCCTCGATACAGCGCTTGCCTATTCGCGCTGGGTATTCGGGCTGGCCGTGCCGATCTGGCTGGTCAATCTGATCGGTGCGGCGCTACGCGGGGCGGGGGAAGTCCGATTGCCCGCGCGGATCAGCCTGGGCGGCGCGATCATGCTGATCCCGGTGGTGCCGGTGTTGATGTTTGGCCCCGGACCGCTGCCAAGGCTTGGGATCGCCGGGGCGGGGATTGCGCTTGCGATTTATTACGGTGGCGCGCTCATCGTGCTGCTGCGCTATCTGCACAGCGGTTCGGGCGTGTTGACGCTGCGCCGACATCCGATTGCGCCGCACCATATTCGGGCGATCATGGGGGTGGGGCTTATTTCCGCAATCGGCACGGTCACCGCCAGCCTGACCACGGTTGTCGTCACCGGTGCGGTTGGTGGCTATGGCGCGACGGCACTTGCGGGGTTCGGGATTGCGTCGCGCGTCGATTCGCTGCTCGTGCCCTTGCTCTTCGGGCTGGGCACGGCGGTGGTGACGATGGTGGGGGCAGCAACGGGTGCTGGCGACTCTGCCCGCGCGCGACGGGTAGCATGGACCGCAGCGGCGATGGCGTTCGGCGCGACCGAGGTGATTGGGGCGGTGCTCTATCTGTGGCCAGTAGGGTGGAACGGCATGTTCAGCGATGATCCGGCCGTCCTAGCGGCAGCCAATGGCTATTTCGCAGCGGTTGCTCTGCTCTATGGGGTGATCGGCATGGGGTTGATGCTGTTCTTTGCGTGTCAGGGGCGCGGCACGATGGCATGGCCATTTGCGGCCGGGATCGCGCGTTTGACCGTCACGGCAGCGGCGGCATGGTGGCTGGCGCAGGCGGGCGCGACTTTGCCGCAACTCTATGGTGCGGTCGCGCTCGGTGCCGTCCTGTTCGGCGCGATCAACATCTACGGGTTCTGGCGCGTCTCATAGCCATGCATCATCGCCGCGATGTGGCAATCGATCAGCCGCGCCCGGTCTGTCCAGGGGAAATGCGGTCGCGCGATCAGCAATGAGACGAGCCCGTGGAGCGACGCCCACATGCTCTGCGCAATCAACGAGACGTCATCTGATGCCACGCCGTCGCCCAGATAATCGGCAACGCATTGGCAGTGGATCGCAAAGGTGGCGAGGCCCGCGGTCAGCACAGGGTCGTCCGCACCCTTTTCGCCGGCCGTATCGGCTTCGATCATGAAGGCCACTCGGTAAGCGTCGGGCTGTTCGAGCCCAAAGGTAACATAGTTGCGCGCAACCGCGACCAACCGGTCCTGTGCTGACCCCGGCGCGCTACACGCGCGGCGCATCTGATCGGCCAGCGCGGCAAATGCGCGTAATCCAACCTCGCCGATCAGCGCATAGCGATTGGGGAAATAGCTATAAAGCGTCGGTTGCGAGATGCCCACGGCCTGCGCAATCTGGCGGGTCGAGACGTTATGCACCCCGGCCTCACTGATAAGGCGAAGTGCATGGGCCAAAATCTCCTCGCGCCGCTCCCCGCCATGCCCCTTTGCCTTGCGCGGCAGCAGATGAGAGGTGAGCTGCATTGGATCACTGTGCAGATATGGCCGGATTATGCAACAATCTGCCCGCATGGCGGGCGATGGGCGCGACCGCGGCGAATATCGGGTCGATGGTCGAGGCGGCGCAACGCCCAAGCCGTTGCCCGCGACACGGTGGCCGCAGGTTCGATCGCCGGTTGCCGCCCCCTCAAGATCAGATCGAGCCGCCTGGTCGCGGCGTCAACGGCTCGGTAACCAGACGTCAAGCGGGTTCGCGAGTGGCTTGCGATGCTCCCCGGGGAGCCGGGAGAGCCAATGGGGCCAACCCAGTCGCGCAGCCGGATTCCGAACTATTCCCCGCATTATTGCTGACCTGGCGTTTCGCCTCGGCGGCGCCCTTGAATTGGGCATAAAGAGTGATAAGGAGGCCACGGATTTGACCGGGGGTGTTGTGCGCAAAGGTATCATCCTCGCAGGCGGGTCAGGCACGCGACTTTATCCGCTTACTCGGGCGGCATCGAAGCAGCTGATGCCGGTTTATGACAAGCCGCTGATCTATTATCCGCTCTCCACATTGATGCTCGCTGGCATTCGTGAGGTGCTGATCATAACCACGCCGCAGGACCAGTCAGCGTTTAAGGCATTGCTGGGGGACGGCTCTGCCTGGGGCATGGCGCTGCATTACAAGGTGCAACCCGAGCCGGGCGGGCTTGCACAGGCCTATCATATTGGCGCCGATTTCGTTGGGGACGCGCCATCGACATTGGTGCTGGGCGATAACATTTTTTATGGGCACGGGTTGACTGAGTTGCTCGCAAATGCGTCGTGCAGGGAGCATGGCGCGTCGGTTTTCGGCTACTATGTCAAGGACGCGCGCCCCTATGGCGTGGTCTCTTTCGACGCTGCGGGGCGGGCCGAAACGATTGAGGAAAAACCTGCCGAGCCTAAATCCAATTACGCGGTGACCGGGCTTTATTTTTATGATGGCACCGCCGTTGCCAGGGCACGCGATCTGAAGCCATCGGCGCGTGGCGAGCTTGAGATTACCGATCTGAATCGAACGTATCTTGAGGAAGGGAAACTGTCCGTCGAGTTGATGGGCCGCGGTTATGCCTGGCTCGACACGGGCACTCACGCATCGTTGCTGGACGCTGCCAATTATGTGCGGTTGATCGAGGAACGACAGGGGTTGAAGATATGTTGCCCCGAGGAAATCGCGTGGCGGCTTGGCTTTATCGATGATGCCGCGCTGGAGGAACTCGCACGGCCGCTTATCAAGTCGGGCTATGGACAATATCTCATCGGCTTGTTGACGCGGGGTCTAACTTGGAACTGATAGAGACAAGCCTGTCGGGCGTACTGATCATCCAGCCGCGCGTATTCGGGGACGATCGTGGTTTTTTTCTTGAGAGCTGGAACGCGGAGACTTTCCGCACAGCAGGCCTTGATCTTGAGTTTGTGCAGGACAACCATAGTCGCTCGGCCAAGGGCGTTTTGCGTGGCCTCCACTATCAGCAGCCCGAGCCGCAGGGAAAGCTGGTGCGTGTGACAGCGGGTCGGGCATTTGATGTCGCTGTCGATATCCGGCGCTCATCGCCAACATTTGGTCAGTGGACCGGGGTCGAGCTTTCGGCAGCGAACAAGCGACAATTTTGGATCCCGCCAGGGTTCGCGCATGGCTTCCTGTCACTCGAAGACGGGACCGACTTCCTTTACAAATGCACGGCATTTTATCGACCTGCGTTCGATCACTCGATCAGGTGGGACGATCCGGAGATCGGTATCGACTGGCCGCTGGAGGGGATCACGCCGCTGCTTTCGGCGAAGGATTTGGCGGCGAAGCCGCTTGCGGACGCTGAGGTATTCGCATGAAAGTCCTGGTCACGGGGGCTTCCGGGCAACTTGGCCGCGCGCTGATCGCGACCGCGCCCGCCGACTTGGCGATCGAGCCGACGGATGTCGCTGAGCTGGACATCACTGATACGGCGGCTGTCCATGTGCATGTCTCCGCAACTCGGCCGCAGCTCATCATCAATGCCGCCGCCTATACAGCCGTCGATAAAGCGGAAAGCGACGAGGCAACCGCGTACCGGATCAATAGCGAGGCGGTCGGTAACTTGGCGCAGGCCGCTGGGGCGGTCGGAGCCCGGCTGGTGCACGTGTCGACCGATTTCGTCTTTGATGGCCGCCAAGGTAGCCCTTACGCGCCGGATTCCGTGCCGAACCCGCTCAGCGCCTATGGACGCACCAAACTTGCCGGCGAACAAGCGGCAGGCGACGCAGCGTTGATCGTGCGCACCGCCTGGGTTTATTCGGCGCAGGGCAGTAATTTTGTCCGGACGATGCTCCGCCTGATGGCCGAGCGCGACCAGTTGCGCGTTGTCGCCGATCAGATCGGCACACCAACTTTCGCCACGGGCCTTGCTGAGGTGATCTGGGCGTTGGCAGCGCAGGGCGCTTCGGGTATTTATCACCACACCGATAGCGGCACCGCCAGTTGGTATGATTTCGCCGTCGCGATTCAGGAAGAGGCGCTCGCCTGCGGTCGTTTGACACGCGCGGTGCCGATCGAGCCGATTGCAACCACTGACTATCCGACCCCCGCCGTGCGCCCGGCCTATTCCGTGCTCGATAAGCGCGCGACGAGTGCGCTGGTCGGGATTGCCCCCCATTGGCGCGTGCAGCTGCGTCGTATGCTCGAGGAACTTCGTGGCTGAAATTCTCATTACTGGCGGCGCGGGTTTTATCGGCGCCAATTTCGTGCATTATTGGCGTCGCCACCGGCCTGATGACCAGGTGCTGGTGCTTGACGCGCTTACTTATGCCGGCAATCCGGCGAGCATCGCAGGGCTCGGCGGCGTCGCGCTGATCGAAGGCGACATCAACGACCAGCCGCTCGTCGAACGGTTGCTTGTTGAGCGCGGGATCGACACCATTGTGCATTTCGCTGCAGAATCGCATGTTGATCGTTCGATCAGCGGGCCGGATGCGTTCATCACCACCAATGTGCTCGGCACGCACAGTTTGCTCAAGGCGGCAAAGCGCGTCTGGCTCGACGCGGGAAGCGGCCGACCGCACCGGTTCCATCATGTGTCGACCGACGAAGTTTATGGCTCGCTCGCGCTCGGCGATCCGGCGTTCAGCGAAACGACGCCCTATGCGCCCAACTCGCCCTATTCGGCGTCGAAGGCGGGGTCGGACCATCTGGTGCGCGCCTATCACCACACCTTCGGGCTAGAGGTCACGACCACCAATTGTTCGAATAATTATGGGCCCTATCAATTTCCTGAAAAGCTGATCCCGCTGTTCCTGCTCAATTGTCTGCACGGTCGGCCGCTGCCAATTTATGGCGATGGGATGAACCGGCGCGACTGGTTGCATGTGGAGGATCATTGCCGCGGGATTGCGCTGGCGCTGGAGCGTGGCGTACCGGGCGAAACCTATAACATCGGCGGCGGGCAGGAGTTGCCGAACATGGCGGTGATCGATGCGATCTGCGCCCAGGTGGATGCGGCGTTTGCCGCCGATCCCGCGCTTGCCGCGCGCTTTCCGGACGCGCCCGCCGCAAAGGGCGGCGCGTCGGCGAGCCTGAAAACATTTGTCGAGGATCGCAAGGGGCATGACCGCCGTTATGCAATCGACGAGCGCAAGGCGCGCGCCGAATTGGGCTATGCGCCCGAACGCACCTTTGACCGGGGCTTCGCCGAGACACTCGGCTGGTATCTGGCGAACGAGGGCTGGTGGCGACCACTGCTTGCGCGCTGACCCGCTGGCTTGTGCGTCCCTGGCCCAGGCGTCGTTTCGAACCCAGCCCCATCGGCCCCACACGCCGTTGGCTTGTTGGTTGTGCGACTGCCATCGGGGCGTGCCCGAAACGGGATGGATCCGCCTATTCTCCTGCTTCCCATTTGCCATCGCCTGAGATACGGCCCAGTCACCCAGGGCAAGTGAGAGATCTTCGATGACGTCCAGACCGCTTCGTACGGCCGTCTTCCCCGTCGGCGGGATGGGGACGCGTTTCCTGCCTGCGACGAAGGCCTTGCCAAAAGAAATGCTGCCCGTCGTCGATCGGCCGTTGATTCAATATGCAGTCGATGAGGCATTGGAAGCCGGGATCGAGCAGATAATTTTCGTTACCGGTCGCGGCAAATCCGCGATCGAGGACCATTTCGATATTGCGTATGAGCTTGAGACAACGCTTCGCACGCGCGGGAAGTCGCTTGCTTTGCTCGACCAGACGCGACTCAAACCCGGCGCTGTTGTCTATGTCCGCCAGCAGGAGCCGCTGGGGCTTGGGCATGCCGTCTGGTGCGCGCGTCACATCGTTGGCAACGAACCCTTTGCTGTGTTGCTTGCCGATGACTTCATGCTGGGGACGCCCGGCTGTCTGAAGCAGATGGTCGAAATCTATCGCGAAATTGGCGGCAATGTGATCTGTGCGCAGGAAGTTGCCGATGATCAGACCGATAAATATGGTATTGTTAAGCCAGGGACACGGCACGGGGCACTGACCGAGGTGAGGGGGTTGGTCGAAAAGCCAATACTTGGCACAGCGCCATCCAATCTGGCGGTGATCGGACGCTATATTCTCCAACCCGAAATCATGCGGGTGTTGGAAACGCAGGAAAAGGGCGCGGGTGGCGAGATACAGCTTACCGATGCCATGGCGGCGATGATTGGCGACCAGCCATTCCATGCCGTTACGTTCAACGGCCGCCGTTACGATTGTGGCGACAAGGCAGGCTATATCCATGCTAATTTGGCAGTCGCACTGGCGCGGCCCGATTTGGGCGACAGCGTTCGCGCGTTTGCGGTCGATCTGCTCGGTCAATAACAGCAGCCCCCACTGCCTTCTCGGCAGATTTGGCCGCGCGCGCAAACATGCCGAGCCGATCTCTTTTCGATGGCGGCTCGGTCCAGTTGAGTAAGAGTGCCAACTGTTCCCCAAACCAATAAACCTGTGCACTTTTCCTATCCGCGTCTGCTAGGGCCGAACTATGGATGGTTCGTAGGAGCCGACGGCGGAATAGAGGACGGACTGAATCGCACGCCACAGGAGAGCTTTGCGCGATGACGTTAATTTTCAAGTGGGTGGCAGAGGCGTTTCGTACCCATCCATGGCAGGTATCGGCGCTGCTCCTGCTTAGCGTACTTGCGTCGGTCGCCGACGGGTTGAGCATCAGCATGTTGATCCCGCTGCTGTCGACCCTGTTCGAGGGCGCCAGCCTGATCGGCGATGACGAGGGGCC
>DHHS01000036.1 GCA_002403415.1 Sphingomonas sp. UBA4766
GCGCCCACCGCCAGCGTGCCGTGATTGCGCAGGATCATCGTGTGCTTGGCGCCGAGATCCTCAACAAGCCGCTCGCGCTCCTCCAGCTCGGTCGCGATGCCTTCATATTCGTGATAGGCGACGTCATGCCCGGCGATCATCGCGGTCTGAGTGTGCGGCAGCAACCCCTCGGCCATCGCCGACACCGCCTGACCATAGGGCGTGTGGAGGTGCATCACCGATGCCGCATCTTCGCGCGCCATGTGAATCGCAGAGTGGATGACGAAACCGGCGCGGTTCACCGGCGCGGGCGTATCATCGACCTTGTTGCCATCGACGTCGATCTTGACCAGCGCCGACGCGGTCATTTCCTCAAACATATGCGTATAGGGATTGATGAGGAAATGATGTTCCGGCCCCGGCACCCGGGCGGACAGATGCGTGAAGATGAGATCGTCCCAGCCATACATGGCGACAAGGCGATAGGCGGCGGCAAGGTCCACCCGCGCCTGCCACTCCTCGGGCGAGCAACGGTCGCGAACACTGTCGGCGGGCTTGAGCGCGGTGGCCATCGGGGCGTCTCCTATCCTAATTGCGCGGGATCATAACCGCGATCGGCGGCGGCGCAAAGCGCCAGCGTGCGCTCTGCCTCAGCCAGGTGCAGCCGCTCGACCATCCGCCCGTCGACCTGGATCGCACCCCTGCCCGCATATTCGGGGGCAGCAAACGCCGCAACGATCGCGCGGGCGCGGATTACCGCTTCTGCAGAGGGTGTGAACGCCGCGTTGCACGGGTCGATCTGCGCGGGGTGGATCAGCGTTTTGCCGTCAAAGCCCATGTCGCGGCCCTGTTCAGCCTCGGCGCGCACTGCCGCCAGATCGCGGAAATCGTTGCGCACGCCGTCAAGCGCGATCAACCCGCTCGCGCGGGCGGCTGCCACGGCGAGTGTCAGCACCGGCAACAGCGGCGCGCGGCCCGCACAGCGCATCTCCAGCGCAAGGTCATTGGTGCCAATCACCAGCGCGCCGCCCTCACCCACTGCGTCAGCAATTGCTTGCAGGTTGGCAACCGCCCGGCACGTCTCGATCATCACCCACAGCGCCTGGTCGGCTAAGCGTTCGCGGTAGCGCGCGACATCGGCGGTCGTCGCGACCTTTGGCGCGAGCACGGCCTCAACCGCCAACCCCGCCGCTGCGTCCAGATCATCCGCGCCCCATGGCGTGTCGAGCGCGTTCACCCTGAGCACCGTGCGCCGCGCGCCAAAGTCGCCACTGGTTAAGGCCGCCACGGCCGCCGCCCGCGCCGCCGCCTTTGCCTCGGGCGCAACCGCATCCTCAAGGTCCAGAATGACCGCATCGCACGGCAACCCTCGCGCCTTTTCAATCGCGCGCGGGTTGGATGCGGGGAGGAACAGGGCGGAGCGGCACGGGCGGAGGGGCTGAGTCATGCCCCCTTCCTAACCGACGGGGCTGGACAAATCACGCAGGCTGGCGGAATCGGGATCAACCACGCCAAGGAGTGCAGATCATGAGCGGCATGAGCAGGTTCGATTGGGCCGATCCCTTCTTCATCGACGATCAGTTGAGCGAGGAGGAGCGCGCGGTGCGCGACACCGCCGCTGCCTATGCGCAGGACAAGCTCGCCCCCCGAATCATCGACGCGTTTCAACACGAGACTACCGACCCGGACATCTTCCGCGAAATGGGCGCGCTCGGCCTGCTCGGGCCGACGATTCCGGCCGAATATGGCGGGGTCGGCGCGTCCTATGTCGCGTATGGTCTCGTCGCCCGCGAAGTGGAGCGGATCGACTCGGGCTATCGCTCGATGATGTCGGTGCAGTCGAGCCTCGTGATGTTCCCCATCTACGATTACGGCTCCGAGGAGCAGCGGTGCAAATACCTCCCCAAGCTCGCATCGGGGGAATGGATCGGCTGTTTCGGCCTGACCGAGCCCGATGCAGGGTCCGACCCCGGCGGGATGTTGACGCGCGCCGAAAAGATCGACGGCGGTTACCGGATTTCAGGCGCAAAAACGTGGATTTCAAATTCACCGATCGCGGATGTGTTCGTCGTTTGGGCCAAGTCGGACGCGCATGGCGGCGGCATTCGCGGCTTTGTGCTCGAAAAGGGGATGAAGGGCCTCGCCACCCCGAAGATTGAGGGCAAGCTGTCGCTTCGTGCGTCGATCACCGGCATGATCCAGATGGACGGGGTCGAAGTGGGCGAGGATGCGCTGCTCCCCAATGTTCAGGGGTTGAAGGGGCCGTTCGGCTGCCTCAACCGCGCACGATACGGCATCTCATGGGGCGCGATGGGCGCAGCGGAGTTTTGTTACCATGCCGCACGGCAATATGGGCTTGACCGCAAGCAATTCGGCCGGCCGCTCGCGGCAACGCAGCTTTACCAGAAGAAGCTGGCCGATATGGCGAGCGAAATCGCGCTGGGCCTGCAAGCGTCGTTGCGCGTCGGGCGGCTGATGGACGCGCACCAATTCGCGCCCGAAATGATCTCGATCGTAAAACGCAACAATGTCGGCAAGGCGCTCGACATCGCCCGCGCCGCGCGTGACATGCACGGCGGCAACGGCATTTCCGGCGAATATCAGGTGATGCGCCACCTGATGAACCTTGAGACGGTCAACACTTACGAAGGCGCGCATGACGTCCATGCGCTAATCCTCGGTCGGGCGATCACGGGGATCGCCGCGTTTTGATACACCCCCTCTCCGGCATCAAAGTCGTCGAACTTGCCCGGATTTTGGCGGGCCCATGGTGCGGGCAATTGCTGGCCGATCTCGGTGCCGAGGTGGTGAAGGTCGAGCGGCCGGGCGCGGGCGACGACACCCGCCACTGGGGTCCACCGTTCATGACCGGTCCGGACGGCGCCAATCTGGACGCAGCCTATTATCACTCGACAAACCGCGGCAAATCCTCGCTCGCGATCGACATCGCCACGGCCAAGGGGCAGGCGCAGGTCCGCGCGCTGATTGCGGATGCCGATGTCGTGATCGAGAATTACAAGGTCGGCGGGCTTGCGAAATACGAGCTCGACCATGCCAGTCTTGCTGCGCTGAACCCCCGGCTCATTACGTGCTCGATCACCGGCTTTGGCCAGACCGGCCCCTATGCCCACCGCGCCGGCTATGACTTCATCATTCAGGGGATGGGCGGCATCATGTCGATGACGGGCGAGCCCGATGGCGCGCCGCAGAAATCGGGCATTGCCTATGCCGACATCTTCACTGGCGTCTATTCGGCGGTCGCGATCCTGGCCGCCTTGCGCCGGCGCGACGCGACTGGCCGGGGCGCGCATATCGACATGGCTCTGCTCGACACGCAGGTCGCGG